>JADGBZ010000047.1 GCA_015231175.1 Magnetococcales bacterium
TGTCAGAGAAAATTTACGCCACATCAGGCAATTAGGTCAATGTCGGGCACCACCGCTTTTTGCGTCCCCGTCATATGTCAAGCCTCAAAAAACTTGAACATCGAGTATACAGGTATCGAGATTCCCTTTCCGCAAAGGGATATCCATGTGCGATCCTGGCATGTGGCGTCTGGCCTGCACCCGTCCCGATGACGCGATTCTACGTCATGATGATTTTTGGCCACATGGGGAGGTCGGCTCGGGCGATCAGGCGTATGTCGTTTCTTTCGGCCTGCCGGCGAGCCTTGAGGCTGAAATTTTTCGCATTGGTCAGGGCAACGAGAAGGGGGGAATCGCCTCTCCGGTAGCGTTGCCTGGCGCGCAGTAAATCCTCTACCGCTTCGGCATCGCAGGGAGCTTCCGGTTGCCGGTACTTGCATTGGACAATGATGGAGCGTTGTGTTTCTGGATGGACAAGGATGGCATCGGCTCCCCCATCCCCCGTTCCTCCTGTCGGCTCCACCTGAAACCCTGCCTCCCGTGCTTGTCCCTGAACCCACCTTTCAAACTGTTGATGGTCCATGCGGTCGATCTCCTCCAGCAGGTTTTTTCCCTCCTTGTCGTTGGTCGGGATAACGCCCTCGCACAGATCTGCTTCGTCAGCACCGGGCAGCACGGGGGGCAGCAGCATCTGCTTGCCAAGTTCCCTCTTGCGCCGCAACAAGTCGTCAAGCTTTTGGTCAAAGCTCGTGGGAGCAATCTCTTTGTTGGGATGGATGGCCAATGGGTGATAGACATGGACCGTTTTCTCCTGTCCGATGCGGTAGACCCGATCCGTGCATTGGTCTTCCACCGCCGGATTCCACCAACGGGAGAGATGAATGACATGATTGGCCGCCGTCAAGGTCAGGCCAACGCCGCCGGCCCTTGGAGAAAGAATCATCACGTCGAATGCCTCGCGACCGGGTTTCTGAAACTCGTTGGCTGCTTTCTGGCGTTTTTCCCCGGCCACGGTCCCGTTGATGATCAACGGTTGATGGGGCAAGGCATAGCGGCGTTTGATCATACCGGCAAGCCGGACCTGCATCTCCAGGTCTTCCAAAAAGATCAAAGCCTTTTCCTTTTTTTTGGCAATGTCGTCCAACACGCGAAAAGTCACCTGAAAACGTGCCGACAAGGCCAGATAAGAGTCATCCTGGTCGTGTTCCCTGTCGGGCAATCCCCTGGGATCGATCGGGTGCAGGGAGATACCCCGCAGGGCATGCAATGTCTCCAACATGCTCCCCTTGCGCCCGTGCTGGTGGTGTTGGATCACTTCCTGGTACTTTTCGGCCTGTTTCGGCGGCATGGTTTCGGACAGGGAGTGCGGCTTTTTCTCTGGCAACCCCGGCAAATGGTCGTGCTTCATGCGTCGGAGCATGTAGGGGGGCCTGCCATTTTCTTCCCGGGTCAACTTTTGATGCAGGCGTTGCAGGCTTGCGTGGTCGTCGGCACGATACTCCTGCGCAAATGATTTGAGATCGCCGAGGAGTCCGGAAGCGGAGAGATCCATGATGGACCACAGGTCCGCCAATTGGTTTTCGACGGGGGTGCCGGTCATGGTCAGCATCATGTCGGCCTTGATGCTGGTGGCTGCCACCGCGAGCTGGCACCTCGAATTCTTGATTTTTTGTGCCTCATCGAACACGGCCACGGCAAAAGGAATCGATAAAAAGCTTATGTGGTAATCACGCAAGGTCTCGTAACTGGTCAAAACCAGTGAAGCACCTTTTATCGTATCGATTTTCAGGCCAGGCACACCGCGTTCAATGTCCGTACCCTTGACAATCTCCTTCAACTCTCGCAGATGAGTGCCATAGACTCGGCAAAAAGGTTCCAAAAAACCCTCCTGCACATGCCGACGTGCCTCCTCTTGCCAATTGACAAGCAGGCCGGTGGGGGCGACCACCAGGAAGGGGCGCTTCTCCCCGCTGCGCCGCAACCAGGCCAGAAACGCCAAGGCTTGCAGGGTTTTGCCCAACCCCATGTCGTCAGCCAACAGAAGGCCTGGCAAACCAAAGCGCCAGGATCGACACATCCACAAAAAACCTTCCTGCTGGTGAGGTTTCAAGGTGGTACGCACAACGTCGCCCAGCAGGGCAATATCGGAGAGGGATCCAGAATCCCTGGAGAAGCGCTCGCGCCGGTAGGTGACCACCTCAAGATTTTTCAAGGTCTCGGCAAAATATTTTTTCTGTTTCTCCCCATCCAGCTCCGATCCGGGTTTGGTTGTATCGGCAGGTGGCGGTTGTCGAACCAGAGTATGCAACTTATCAAGAACTTCCGCTGTAGCTGGAACATCATCTCCATGCCAGGGGACGGTGGCTTGTCCGGCGGTGACGGCCTCTTCGACTCTCTGGGTCAATTCCGGCAGTTCGTCACGTCCCAGCACAACCTCCCGACCACCCAACGAGATGCCAAACCGCTCGGGCAACCAGGTTTCTGGCACCCGTTCCAGTAACGGCATTTTTTCCTGTTTCCACTCGCCAATGCCAGTGACCCGTTCGGAAAACTCCTCGGTTTCGATGAACAAGCTCTCGATACTGGATTCCGACCAAAAGTCCCCCAGATGCTCCTTGAGGTAAGGTCGAGGATTGCGGGCAAACTGCCGCCGGGTTTCCGGGTCGGCCTGTTGCATGCGCCGCACAACAGTCAAAGCCTCCCGACAATCGGGATCGATGAAAACATACGAACCATCGCCCAAGGCATAACGATCCCGGCACTCCGGATTAGCGGAAAACCGCTGGTCGATGAAAGTCTTTTGATCGGCTTCTGCCAGCAATCCTTCCGCTTCTGCAATCTCCCCATCCCCGTCCTCGCTGCTCTCACGCAGACGCCGGGTGAAGAGAATGGGATCGAAGGTGATGCCATCCTTGCCATCCTGCAACCGCAGGGAGAAGGCCGAGGCATGGGCCATGCGAATCGACCGGAAGTGGCGGTCCATGCCGATTTTTTTCCCGGCTGCGGCATCCGCCAAGGCGTTTTGCAACACATCCTTGATGCGGGCCAATTGGGCAAAGCGGATGGGATCGTCTTGTGTCTCGCCTCTGCGGAAGGGTTCCACAGCCTCGACAACATCGAACAGGGGTTGCGGAATACGCCATTGGGAGGTTCCCTCGGCAAGAATGCTCCCCTGACGCTGACAACCATGGAGTTCGCGTCCACGATCCATCCAGACGCAATCGATGCGAAACGCTGCATCGGTGATGGCGCCCCGGCTTTCCAGATGCAGGATGTGGGGCACGGGATCCGGCAGACCCAGGGCCTTGGCATGACCTGCATGGAGAGAGGCAACCACACCATGGTCAAGGATGATCGCCTCTTCCCCCTCCAGCCGGACAACGTGGGGGTTTTCTTCATCCAGGCGGGCCTGGATCCAATCCAGAACGGCAAGCTGACTGGCTGGGGGGTGTTCGCTCCATGCAGAGAGAGGCACGACCCGTTTCTTGAACCATTTTTCCTCGATCCTCTCCAGGCGGACTCCGTTTGGACAGACGGCATGTTGGAAATATATTTCGCTCATGGTATGGCTCAGTCTGGCATGTAAGCGTCGTCACGCAAGGAAATGCCGGTCAGTTCCCGAATGCGGTTTGCAACAGCGGATTGCCAACGGCCTCCACGAGAAGTTGTGTGAATGAAAGCCATGTTGTTAAGTTCCTGGTTTTTCAATTGCTCAGCATCGTACTTCTCTTGATACAGACGGGGCGCAGAGCTGTCGTTCACCCGCCATATACGACATTTTCCGTTGAAGCTCCAATCAGCGATGATCAAATTATCAACTTTCATAAGAAGAACAGCATGTTGTGGTGATACCCCTTTCACAATACACCCAAAGCGACTCATTTCCTTGTCATTGTTTTCTTTAGATTTTCTCTCTGCAAAATGAGCTGGATCCCTTGCCAAAACCACCCAGGCCTCGCGAATGTAACCTTTATTGAAATAGGCCATCCAGAATGTTTCTCGATACTTCCACTGGTCTGGTTCCTTCTGGTCGGCAAACTCTTTGACGATGGCAATAAACTGCTCCAGAGAAAAACGCAACAACCAGCGCAGAATGACCTCTTTGGCGTTATCTTCCACCTGATTCCACTTGGAATGGCTGCTGGTGCGGGGGTCGCCGAACCGCTCCACCAAAAAATTACGTATGGCCTGCTTGATGGCCTCATCCGGGTCACGGCCACGAAACGGCAAGAGCAAGGCCTTGGCCAAGACATCGTTGTGCCTTGGGTAACGCAAACCCTCGTTGTCCGTTTCTGCCCACAAAAAGAATTGTTGCAAATGCACCAAAAGCATGCTCCCAGAGGTCAACTCATGGTGGATTTTCTCCAGTGCCAGCGCAAACGTCGTCGCTGCAAATCCACCAGCCATCACATGGGGTAAACCGGCTTCTGCAAAGATCACCCTGAAATCCCGGTCAGGACGTGCCATGATGGCAGCACATAAGCGTTTTGGTCCTGCCTCCGGGTCAAACAATCGATCGTTTTCCTGCCTGGTACGCCATTTCCACTCCCAACGCACCACCAGGCCCGCGATGGTTCCGGCCAAGAGACGAAATCCAGGTTTGTCAGAGGCAAATTCCTGGAGATAGATGTGGATAAGCGTGTGCAACTCCGTGCGACGCGGATCGGCCTTGAGTCTGTTGAGGTAATCATCCATGAAAGGGGTCTCAGCCAACCAGGGCTTGTCCCCTCGCCACAGGCACCAGGGAGCCTCACGCCATGTTTTATGGGTAAGGGCACCCAGTGTGCCACGATCTGTTGCCTCGCGCAGAATGTGCTCAATTTTATCCAAATCCGGCGGCTCTTTTGGCGGTTTTCCTTCCAGATTTCCCAGATCCAGAACCGCTTTTTCGAGGTGGAGAGGTCGTTCGGGGGGAAAAGCCAGGAAAGGCAGGGCGCGCCCGTACCGCAACTCTGCCAAATAGTCCTTGAGCCCCATCACCGTTTCTCCAGGAGTTGGTTTTGGATGCGTTCCAGTTCCCGGGACGAGGGCCTTTCCATAACGATGCGCAGATCGATGCGGCGGTTTTTGCGTTTGTTGTCCGGCGAGTCATTGCCTGCCACCGGGCGACGCCAACCATAGCCGGAAACGGAAAAAATCGGATTTTCTGACGCATTGACGAGTTGGCCCAATTCCGGGTTGGCATCCAACAGGCCAAAGGTGGCAATGGCGCGCAGGGTGGACAGGTTCCAATTGTAAATTTTCCCCTGATCGGTATCGGTTCCCGTGTTGTCGGTATGTCCCTCGACAAAAATGGTTTCCACCCGATTCCCTGCTGTGGAGCCGGCACATGCGGCAGGCGTCACCTGTGCCGGAACCATGGCGTAACAAGGAAGCACTTGCACCAGCGCCTTGGCCAAAACATCAATGGCATGCCGGCCTTCCGGTTTCAACTCGTGGCTACCCGAGTCAAACAGAATCTCTTCGGGCAGGTGCAGGATGCCATTCTCCATATCGAGACTGACGCGGATGCCCTCCTTGTGGAGGCGTTCGGCCACATCTTCAATCAACTTTCTGCGGCTTGCGTCGGCGCCGTTGAGTCGTTCCACCGTCTGACGCAATGCGTCCCTTTCCTGCCTTATTTTCTCAACCTCGTCTTTTTGGACATCCGTGGCTTGCCGCAATTGAATGGCAAAATACATCAGGAGAATGATGAAAATAAAAAGAACTCCCACCATCATGTCGGTCATGGAGGCAAAATAGTCCTCTTGCTTCTCTTCAGTGTCAGCGCAATGCCTTTTCTGGTAACGTCTGCCAAACATGGCCTGGCCTGCCCGGTCGTCGCTTTAGCGGAGTTGACTTCGATTTTGTTGCATTTTTTCTGCCATCTCCTCTAAACTTTCAACAATCTCCTTCACCTCTTCAACACCAGCGCCCAGTTTGCCGACCGCCGTTCCCATTTTTTCGTCAATTTGCCTCATATATTCCTTGGTGGCATGCGTAAGATCTGTGACTTTCGTTATCCAGACCCCCATAACCTGCTCCAGATGTTGATCGACATCCTCGAATCGTTTCTCATGCTTTTCCCAGTTATCACTCAACGTCCGGAGGGTTTGATCCAAATTCCTGGCCAGTTGCTGCGATTGTCCTTGCACCCCATGGAGCAAGGAGGCTGCCTCTTTGGTTTGTTGTCCAGCCTGGCTGACCCCGGCGGCGATGGTTTTCCCGGTCTCGGCCCAGGGCGCGGTGGCCTGACCGATATCGCGGGCAGCGCCTTTCATGGCCTCCTGAGTCAAGGTTGACAGTTCATAGATATTTTCAAGTCCCTTGACGTGTTTGCCAATACGGGATTCAACCTCGTGCATGGTGCTGGTCGTCTCCTGAATGGCACTCCGCAACGTACCGACGGCATCCCCTATCTTTCCGCTGTTCTCGACTGTATGACGTTGCATATCATCCAGCACCTGGGTGATTCGGCCTGTCAAACCTTCCGTTGCAGCCAACATTCTGTCGGCACTGGCTTCACCATGACGCCCCATATGCGCGGACGCCTCCGCAAGCCTGTCTTGCACAACAGAAACAATTGCACTGATATTTTTGACGTTTTTGACTGTGGACTCCCTGACCTCCCCAATCAATTTTTGTGTCTCATCCAGGAACCGTGTCATGTGTTGTCCCAGTTCTTCACCGGCCTGCCTGGGGACATTGGCCAGACCATCGGACATGTGCAGAACATTTTCCTGGATTTTCCCCATGGCATCGGCAAGTGCATCAACAGCCCCCTTGATGCCATTTTGCAGGGAGGTGGAGGAGTTTTCTGCCACACCATTCAGCGCTGTTGCAGCACTTTCCATGGAGCGGGCATTCGTTTCCACGGCGCCAGCAAATTTTTCTACAGCCTGAGCGAAAACCTTCTCAAAACGTTCGGCGGCGTTTGTGGAGGCCTGTTCCATCTGCTGCATGCTTCCGGCCATGTTCTGTTGCATGCCCTGCGAAAGTTGACGGAAGCCGTCGGCAGCCTCCCGCAACTCTCTGCCAGAGTTGCTCATCTGCTCACTCAAAACCTGCAACGATCCACCGACCTGGTGGAACTGATCGCCTGCCTGTTCACGAACCACATCTCCGACACTATTGCCCAGGTTCGCGTCGAGAGACTTGACCCCGTCCACAACCGGCTGCATGGCCCTGTCCATGATGCCAGGCAAAATCTCCTTGAAATCATCCAGGCTTTGCCTGAGAGCAAATGCCATTTCACCAGAATATTTTTCCAGGCTCTGCCCAAAAGCCATGGCCATATCACCAGAAAATTTTTTGAGCTGATCGGTTTGCTCCTCCAACTGCCGTGTTTGATCTTCGCCAATCTGCTCTGGGATCAAAGGCTGAAAAGCCTCTTCCAGGGATCTGCACAGATCAGAAAGTGCGCTCCGGAGCCTATGGAGAAGGACGTGATGGATAAGAGTTGTCAAGAGCGCACACGACAATCCTGCAATGGATGTAATAAATTTGACGGATGCAGCACGAAGAAGCACGCTAAGAGACTCCTGCAACTGGGCAATATCACCACTGACAAGGGATTGTGTGGCAAATTTAAGACCAGCCGCAAGACCGGCGAAAGTAAATAAGAGACCGAGACCAATAAATAGCGGAGGAAAGTGTCTTAACCATGTCATATGCAAACGAGTCTGATCCAAGTCAAAAAAGTGATCAGGGGGGGTTGTATAACAAGCGTAACCATTTTTTTGCCTCGTAACCAAATTCTTTTGGAACATCTTCCAGGAATATTCCAGAAATTTGACTTTTCCAAAGACGCTATCAAAATACCTCATTTCTATCGGAGAATCAACACCTTCTTTCTTTAATTGTTTTACAGTTATTTTTACACGTGACCATGAATAAATACATTGAACAAGAAAAATTATCACGGGGATGCCGCAAAAAAGAAACAAAAATAATGATAGAATGTAAGGGAGGTCTGGAATATTCTTAAATGATTCAAATATAAAATCAAACCCTTGCCTGATAAAATCAATCAGGTGATCAAAAAGCCTTGACATGCTTTATCCTAACTTTATCTGGAGGACGTCGGGAAGGCGGATTATGGACCCAATAGTCATAAAAATCCAGTCTTTTGACACACCGCGGCCGTCATGGTCATGATCATCGTTTCGGCTCCCAGACCATCCGTGGTGGTCGCGGACCGGATAAGGTGTGCTTGCCAAACCCATTCCCGCCAGTTATTTTATGATATCGCCATATGTTGAAATAATGTGACTTCCTGTTTTAACTTTGCGAGGTAAAAATGAAGCGGGATCTCCAGGGTCACCATGTGGTCGTCTCCACGGCGGGGGAGAGAGCCCTGGCCTTCGTGCCTGCGCCGTTGCCCCCGAGGCCGCCCATCGACTGGACGCCGGAGCTGCGTGGCAAGTTCGATCAGGCGCTCCTGGCGCTGGGGCGGCTGGACAGCGTTTCCATGCTGCTGCCGGACACCTCTCTGTTCCTCTACATGTACGTTCGCAAAGAGGCGGTGCTCTCCTCGATGATCGAGGGAACCCAGTCATCCCTTGCGGATCTCCTCCTGTTTGAGCTGGACCAGGAGCCCGGCGTTCCCCTCGACGATGTCCAGGAGGTGAGCAACTACGTCGCTGCCCTGAACCATGGGCTCCAACGTCTGGACGAAGGGTTTCCGTTCTCCCTGCGCCTCATAAGGGAGATTCATACCGTCCTGCTGGCCAAAGGTCGTGGCAGCCACCAGACCCCGGGGGAGTTCCGGCGCAGCCAGAATTGGATCGGCGGCAGCCGCCCCGGCAATGCCGCATTCGTTCCCCCGCCTGCCGAGCAGGTTGTGGAGGGAATGAGCAAGCTCGAACTGTTCATTCACGACCAACCCGAACCAACGCCCGTTCTTCTCAAGACCGCCCTGGCCCATGTGCAGTTCGAAACCATCCATCCGTTCCTTGACGGGAATGGTCGCCTCGGACGGCTCCTGATCACGTTGCTTCTGTGCGATCAGAAGGTACTCCGTAAGCCGATGCTTTACTTGAGCCTCTACTTCAAGACCCACCGGCGCTACTACTACGAGCTGTTGAACAACGTCCGCCTCATCGGGGAGTGGGAGGCGTGGCTCGATTTTTTCGCGGAGGCCGTCATCGCCACGGCGACTCAGGCGGTGGAAGCGGCGAAGCAGCTTGCCGACTTGGCCGATGAAGACCGGGAGCGTATTGCAGGCCTCGGTCGGGCAGCTCCTTCTGCCCTGCAAGCACATCGGGCCATGATGGAGCATCCCATCGCTACCTCAAACTGGCTCTCCGAGAAGACAGGTCTCACGCCAGCCACGGTCAACAAGGCCCTGGAGCGGCTGGAGCAGCTCGGAATCATCAGGGAATTGACCCATAAGCAGAGGAACCGCCTGTTCAGCTACACCCGATACGTCGAGATCCTGAACAGGGGCACCGAACCACCGGACCGATGAGCCGGAAGGGTAACGATTCACCACCCTTGCAAGAAAGGCCTGGACATGAAAGCCTTTGTCAGGGCTTCGCCCCGAACCCCACCAGGACGCTGTCCTGGACTAAGCCAGGGAACCAGCCCCCTGGATCCCGATTCGTTACCGGGTACCAGGGCAGTTACAAGCCAAGCCGAATAGATACGTTCAATTTTTGCCAGAAAACGAACTCTGATCCACACCCGCCCCTGCCGGGGACGCCACCAGGTGCCGCACCCGCTGGACCCGCTCCTGTCGGATGGCGTTACCCAGGGATTTTCCGGTCAGGCCACGCTCCAGCAACGGAGCCGTATCGACGGTCAGGCAGGTGGACAGGGCAGAGCGCAGCAGGCGTGCCTGGGGATAGGCCACGTCGGCATATCCGCCACGCCCCCGGGCGTCGGCCTCGCAGGCCAGTAATATCCCCCCGAAACGCGCCGGATTGCGGAAGGCATCGGCATCAGCCAGCAGGCGTACCATGGTTTTGGGCTGCATCTCGCACGCCCGGTGGACACGCCCGTGCAAACCGGCTGTCATCATGCCCATGCGCTGAAAATCACCGGGAATTCTCAGCCGTTGACAAAGTCTCTCCACACAGCCGATGCCACGTTCTTCATGGCCGTGATGGCGGGGCAAGAGCGATGGGGGCGTTTCACCTTTGCCCAGATCATGCACCAGGGCCGCAAAGCGTACCACCGGTTCGGACGACATGCGGGAAATTTGTTCGAGAACCAGGAGGGTGTGTTCCCAGGCATCTCCCTCGGGGTGGTGTTGCGGAGGTTGGGTTTGCCCCTGCAACGCGGACAGTTCGGGAAAAACCACCCGCAGGGCGCCACAGGCATCGAGAACGCGCAGATAGGTGGCAGGCGCCTCCGTGGCCAAGGCCTTGACCGTCTCCTGCCAAACACGTTCCGGGGTCAAAGAGGCCAATTCGCCGGAGTGGGCCAGGGCTCGCATCCGTTGCAGGGTTTCGGGGGCCACCTGAAAACCCAGCGTGGCAAAACGGGCGGCAAAACGCGCCACCCGCAAGACCCGCAGCGGATCATCGGCAAAAGTGGGCGACACATGGCGCAACACCCGCGCCGCCAGATCACGTTGACCACCATACGGATCCACCAACCCGGTGGTTGCATCCCAGGCCATGGCGTTGATGGTCAGATCACGTCGGCAGAGATCCTCTGCCAAAGTCACCGCAGGATCGGAATGGGTGACAAAGCCTTTATGTCCAGGAGAAATTTTGCGCTCGGTGCGCGCCAGGGCATACTCGCTCCCGGTCTCGGGATGCAAAAAAACGGGGAAATCCGCTCCAACCTGGCGAAACCCCCGAGCCAACATGGCTGCGGGTGTCGAACCCACGACGACCCAATCGGCATCGTGTGTGGGCAAACCCAGAAGCCGGTCGCGGACACCGCCCCCGACCTGATACGCCTGCAACCCGGTTGTTGGCTCTCCATCCGACGGGTCGTCTGCCACCTGAAGCACTCCTACCAATCATCGGCGACCATGACCAGGCCAGCCGACCCGCACTGAAGCACTCTCTAAAGCACTCTTACCAGTTATCGGCGACCACGACCAGGCCAGCCGACCCGACCCGCTCCTGAAGCACCCTGGACACCTGTTCCGCCTCCTGGCGGCTGGCAAAAGCGCCGACACCCACCCGATACCAGGAGCTCTCCCCCATCTTAATCAACCGACTGGAGACCGGCAAAGGACGATCCCGAAAACGTACCTGACCCACACGGGCGACAAAGGCCTTGGCTTCACTTTCCAGGGTGAAAGAGTCCAGCAGGAGAACGAAGCGCCCTGCGGATTCCTGTTGGGTCGGGTTGCCTTCGACACGGGATGATCCAGTCACGGAAGAAGCTGATTTTTGCCCTTGTTCCGCCAACCGTTGCTGCAAGGCCTGTACCTGCTGCCCCAGGGAGAGGGAACGTTGTTTTTCCTGCTCCAGATGGCTCGTCAACTCAAGAATGCGTTGCTGCATGGAGGCCACGGAGAGCTTGTCATCGGCCTCCATACCCAGTCCTGTGGTGAGGGGTTCTAACTTGACGCCGGCAACCACGGTTGGCGGCGCAACAGGCGCCGCACTCCTGGGCGCAGGTTGTTCGGAGGAACCCGGCCTGGCGAAAGTTGCCGGGGAAGAGACCACCGCCGGGATCGCCGCCACAGGTTGTACGTTGCCTGACTCCAGGCTGTTCGACAAGTCAGGCATGGAGATGACGGCATCCTTGGTGATCGCAGCCTGTTGCAGGAAGGAAGAGGGAGAGGCGAGTTGCTCCGTGCCTGTCGAGGTGGAAGAGTCCGCTCTCTGCGCCTCTTCGGGAGAGGGGAGCTGCCCCGTGCCTGCCGAGGTGGTGGAATCGGGCAGGCCCACACCGGAATCTTCCTCTCCCGACTCCCACCATAGGAAACCAAAGACACCCGCAACGATCAGTATGGCCAGAACGACCCAAAGCCACAGATAACTCCTCTGGGGTTGTTCCATGGCGGCAGCGGAGGAGAATGATCTTTCGGCATCCATCTGCCGATCCTGGTCATCCGGGGATGCCAAACCCTGATACCAGGCAGCCTCGTGTGTCAGAGGCACAGAACGTGCGGACGCGCCCCGATTTTCCTGGTCGTTGCCGGGGAATGTTTCGACCTGCTCCGATGTCGCTTCTTCTTCCCTCTCCGGGATCGCAGAAGAGGCAACATCACCGTGCCGGTCCAGGAGAGCTGGTGTCCCTGGTTCGGGCTCGCCTGCCGCAACCGGCGTGACTTCGGTGGTGGTCTCGGCTGGCGAAGGGGTCAGGGCATGGATGAAAGCCATGGCCGAGGCAAGACGTTGCCGAGGATCCCAATGCAGCGCCCGTTCCAGGATCATGTTTTGCTCGTCGCTCAACATCGGCAACGCTTGCGGGATGGGCCCCTCGTTGCGCCAACGTGCGGCGCTCAATGCCAGGCGGTCGGCATCCGAAAAAGGCGGTCGGCCCGACACCATCTCATAAAACATGACCGCCAGGGCGTAGATATCGCCGCCCGAATCCGGAGTTTGCCCCAAAAACCGGGCGCCACCATGCTCTGCAAACAAAAGTGTGTCCCGTCCCTGCCCCATACCGGCGCTTTTGACCACATACTGCTCGGGGGAGGCATAGGGAACCTGCTCCTGCAAAACGGTCTGGTCAAAGTCGACACCCCGGCTCCAGGCCAGGGAGCGCAGGGCATAGGAGAGACCAAAGTTGACCAGACGAACCTCACCACCGGGAAGAATGATGACGTTACCTGGGTTGAGATTGCGATGACAGACTCCTTCGAGGTGGGCATGATTGAGGACAATGGCAATCTTTCGCGCCATCTCCAAAGCATCGTCAGGTGACAACAGGCCGTTGGGCCGTTGGCTCCGAAACGCGGCCAGCGTCTCCCCGTCGATGTAGAGGGAGAGCAGAAAGCGCTGATTGCGCTGGGCATCCAGTATGTGGCCGAGGGAGGGCATGATCCCCGGATGGGCGGAAACTTTTTGGATTTCGGCAATGGTTTTTTCAAATTGTTGAGAGAATTCCGTCTCAGCGGAGAGAAAGATCTCCGGCAACGAGCGCATCACCACCAGGCGCTCTGTTCCCGTCTCCTCCGCCAGAAAAACATCCCCCAACGCCCAACGCCCGAACGGACGGCAGACTACATACCGTCCCCCGTCGATTTTTGTTCCGATGTCCATGCCCGAGCCACGCTCAAAATGTGCAAAAAATGCCGACTCCACCCAGAGGAACCATTTAACACCCTGGCTGAAAAAAAACAATTTGAAATAAGGCGTGGTCTACTGAATAGCTACCCTTCAGTCTGGTTTATCTGGAGACCCGGCAGCGGCCCGCAGCCTTGGCCCGGTACATGGCATCGTCGACGCGCGTCACGAACGTTTCCATGGATTCATTCCGTTCCCAACGGGCAAATCCGATACTCACCCCGAGTCTCTCCGCACCTGGCGCCTGGATGTTCAGGTCCGCGACCGACTGGCACAATCGGTCCAAAAGGTGTTCGGCCTTATCCAGATCTGTATTGGTCAGGATCAGGGAAAATTCATCACCCCCCACACGCGCCAACACGTCCGTATCCCTTACCATTCTGGACAGGGTTGCGGAGACCAGACGCAGGACTTCGTCCCCTTTCCCATGTCCCATCAAATCATTGACATCCTTGAAGTGGTCCAAATCCAGACCGGCCAGCACCAGGGGGGCGCCATACCTCTGTGCCTTGGAGAGCTCCTGTTCGAGGCGCTCATGAAACACCCGCCGGTTCACCAGTCCTGTCAACATGTCCCGTCGTGCCTGGTCGTAGAGATCCTCGTAGGCCAAAGCGCGTTCCAGCGGTCCCCGCAATTCGACCGCCATCTCCCCCATGAATGGCACGAGAACGGACTCCGTGTCAGGGTTCGCCCGGTGCAACATCAAGATGGCTTCCGTCGGTCCATCCGGGTTCAGGTCGACCAGGCAGAAGCGCAAACCCGGGTGACCATCACAGGATCCACACCCGACCGGCGGCGGCGCCTCCAGGAGGCGAAGGGCATAATCCATCAACTCTTGACGCCGTGGGCCGTGCATGGAACAGACCACATGACTCCGGTGGCGTGCTTCGCTGCGATAAGCCACCAGGTCATGCCGTAAATGTGGCGTGAGCCAGAATGAAAACGCATCGACCATGGAGGCCAGATCCAATTTGCCGGACAACTCCTTGTGCAGGTCATAGATCCTGGCCAGGTGTTCACTTCGGCGCCGATACCAGTCGAGTTCCTCGATGAGATTGGAGGAGTAGCTGGTCAACAACAGATTCGCCTGGCTCTCCAGAGACCGGTTTTTCAGACTGAGGACGATACCCATCGCTTTTACTCCCACGCCAAAACTGCGGAAAGACTCTGCATCTTCCATGCTGCCGTTGAGGATTGCCAAGTTCGTGCCAATCGGTCTCACAAGGCGCACATTTAATTGATAAGTGTAAAAACAAATCGTTACTCTAAGGATAACGGCAATGGGGAGCTGTACGGTATAGGGTTACTCCCGAAGACAGGGGAGAATTTTCCCTCTGGAGGCAAAAAATTTTCGTGGGGTATTTGGCTCTATTTGCCTGCTGGCCGGCAGGTCTAAAAAACAAAACCGCCTCACTTCGGGAGAAGTGAGGCGGTTTACATGTCATTCCAGGCCTCGTCCGTTGGATTGTCCCAAACCTTGCGCATGGAGACCAGTTGCGCATACCTCAAGGGATCTCGTTCCTGATTCTGCCGATGGGTGTGTCCAGGTAGCCGATAAAATCCAGCACCTCTCTGGCCAGGAGTGGGGGTAGGTTGCGGACCTTCATCTGAAGTTCTTCGGTAAGGCTCATGGTCATCGTTTTTCCTCCTGCTGTTTCATCCATCCCCCCTGCATGCGTCCGGTTTCATCCACGCCTTTGATGGTAAATTGGAAGGCATCGTGGGACAAAAAGTGTTCCTCGTGTTGCCAAAAGCGCGAATGACCCCGGGTTAAAGAAGGATGTCCGTGTGAAAAAGTTGGCAATATCCGACAACAGCCACAAAAAACGCCAATATCAGCTGATACTAATATTGGCGTAACTTGAAAAATAGGTTCTTTATGGTGGGAGGCACAGGGATTGAACCTGTAACCCCTGCCGTGTGAAAGAAGTGCGCCTACTGGAGAAGGCCGAGCGCACTGTTCGAAGAGAGTTTGTTCATTTGCGCCATGAGGGCGATGTTGAACTGTTGTTTGACCGTGGAACTGGCCAAGCCAGCCGAGGCCTGTCCATAATCGGTGTCTTGCATGGAGGAACGTGCGCTCTGGGTAGCCACGTTGGTGTTTTGCAGATTGGAGAGACTTGTCTCCAGGCCTGACTGGGCGCCGCCAATATCCGCCCGGCTTTGATTCAGGGTCGCAAGGCTGGTATCGATGGAAGAGATGGCGCTGGCCGCACCGGCCTGGGTGGTCAGATCCAAAGCGCCGAAGGCGCCAGAAAGGTCGGGCATGGTCAGAGAGGTCTGATCGGTCGAGCCAGAACCGGTCTGTAGGCTGATGCTTTGTCCAGCGTTGAGCAGGCTCTGGCCATTGAAGCTGGTGTTGTTGACGACATCACTGATTTGCGACTGGATCTGATCGGCCTGGGTCTGAATGTTGGCGCGATCAGCGCTGGTAAGCGTCCCATTGGCGCTTTGCACGGCCAATTCACGCAGCTGTTGCAGGCTGTCACTGATTTGTCCCATGCCGGAATCGGCAACCTGGGTCAGGGAAAGTCCATCGTTGATATTCCCAATCGCCTGGCTGTTGCCGCGTATCTCACTGGTCATGCCACTGATAATGCCCAACAAGGCGGGACCATCCTGCGCCTGGCTGACGCGGCTTCCGGAGGCCATTTGCCGAAACAGGCTGCTCATCTTTGTCTTGGAGGAACCCAACAGATTGATCATCCCCTGACCGGTGGAGTCCTGAATGGAGAAAGCCATGGCTGCGTTACTCCTGTTTGGCTACGAAAAAGTCTCAAAACACCCGGCGGAGGTACGCACCAAAGGACGAACCCCACCCCTCCTTGACATAATACAGAACCTGACGACAAATTCCAACACGATTTTCCGTGAACCCCGAGCGTGGCCGGGTGGGGAACAGTGGCCGCAAGACTTGTTTTCCATACCCGACCCTGGATGTTTCTGCTAGAGTCTGCGGCGGGAGTTTTTTGTCCGTCATCTTGCCATCGGCCCAGGAACATGATCGAACTCGACCTGCATGACGAAAATTTTCGCAACCTCAGGCTTTTTCAGGGAGTCAGCCCCGAATCGATCGAGCATGTCATCAAGACCTGCTCCGTTCGGCATCTGCAACGGGAGGAGGTGTTGCTGGCCCCCGGTCAGGCCAACAACGAGATCTATCTCCTCCTCTCCGGGACGCTGCGCATTCATCTGGAGACTTTGGGCACTCCAGCGCTGACCATGATCCAACCCGGCGAGTGTGTCGGGGAGATGTCCATCATCGACAACGAGATCGCTTCCGCTTTCGTGGTCGCTGCGGAAAAGTGCACGCTGCTTTCGATTCACCAGGAAGCCCTGTGGCAATTGATCCATCTATCCCATCAGGTGGCGCGCAACCTCCTTTTCATTCTGTCGCGGCGGATGCGTTTCACCAACGAAGTGATCGTCGAGAACGCCAAACGTCAAACCCTGCTGGAGCACTATGCCCGGGTCGATCCCCTTACCGGACTGTATAACCGCCGTTGGATGGACGAATCCCTCTCCCGGCAGATGCTGCGTTGCCAGCATAGCGACAAGCCGCTCTCCCTGATCATGATGGATGTGGACCGATTCAAGGCTTTCAACGACACCCACGGCCATCTGGCCGGGGATTTCGCTCTGATTACTTTGGCGCAAACCCTCTCGGAAATGCTGCGTCCAGGCGATTTTGCAGCCCGTTATGGGGGTGAGGAGTTTATCGTGGTTCTGCCGGAGACGAGCCTGGCTGATGGTTTTACCATCGCCGAACGATTGCGGTCCGCGATTGCCGAAACGGAGATTCTGACCGGCGATGGTTCCACCCTGCCTCCCCTGACCATCTCTGCCGGTATCGCGACGACGCCGCCGGCCACCTCGATCGAAGAGTTGATCGCCACGTCCGACAAGGCCCTCTATCAAGCCAAGGACGCTGGGCGCAATCGGGTGTTTCCGACCGCATGAAAAATCCGCCCGCCCCCGTGCCTGTGGCGCCGGGAGGGCGCACCCCTTTTCGAACTCTGGGTCACGTGCTTGTCGTAGTTGTGGTTGTCGTTCTGGTTGCACTTCCGCCTCGCCAAGCCAACACTGCCCGGACCGGGGAGGTTGTCCCTGTCACGGGCGCGGCCACCGTCCTCGACGGAGATTCCCTGCGGATCGATGGCCAGGAGATTCGCCTGCACGGAGTAGATGCCTGGGAGGCTCAACAAACCTGCCCGGACCAAAAGGGCCAACCGTTCCCTTGTGGCGCCATGGCATCCGCTTTCTTGCAGGAGTTGGTCAAAGATGAACCGGTGCTTTGCATCCCCCTTCTGCGTGATCGTTATCGACGTCTGGTCAGCCACTGCCTGTTGCGTGGCCGGGATTTGGGTTGGATATTGGTGGAAAAAGGTTGGGCAGTCGCCTATACCCGTTACTCGGACTACTACCGATCATCGGAACAGCAAGCCAGAGATCAACGCCTGGGTGGCTGGCGAGGGGGGGCCAGTCATGAACCGCGATCGCCGGAAACATGGCGCATCGCCAACCGCTCCAGATCAAACCATCGCTAGGGGTTCCGTCATGAAGCCTATTTTCGTGCCAGTTGCCGTTTTCTTGCGTCACGCCGGGCATTCTTTCCTGATATTTCTAGGCGTGTGGCTCATGTGGGTGTCGCCGCTTCAGGCCGACATATACGAGTGTGTCCATCGCGTTTCGGGTGATCGCGTCTGGCGTAATCGACCTTGCGATCCGAGCGAAAACAGGGCCTCTTTTCAGGTCACCACACCAGATCCCGTCAAAGAGAAACCTGTAGCCGTTCCCAGCGCTCCAAACGCGCCCTCCACTGCCGCATCCACCGTTCCAGGATCTCCCAACCAACACACCTTGCCTCCAACTCCGGGCGATGGTCCAAAGCCGGCCTTGATCCAACCGCCCGTTCAGCAAGGGGCACCTGTTCCACCCATTGCCAACGCACCCGGCGTTCCTTCTGTTGCTCCCGGCACCCCGGGAGGAGAAGTCACAAACCTTTCCCCAGCCGATCTGGTTACTCCTTCGTCCCTGCCTGGCACCGATCTGGCCGAGGTCGATCAAGTGTTGATGGTCGCCAAACGCAAAACAGAGAGCCGGGATGGCCTGGTTTTGATGAAGTTTCAATTTCGGAGTTCCAAGACCAACCGGGAGATTCAATGGGAGGCCAAACTCAAAAAGGTTTTGGCATCCTGTTTCCTTTATCAGGAGTCGGAGAGTCCAAACGCCGATGTCTCCACCCTCGGCAAGCCGCTGAGTCAGGGGTCGGGTTTGTTGGGCTCCTGGCAAGAGACCTTCCCCCTTTACTTTCCCAAAAACTATTTTGCCGATGTCAAAAAAACCGTTTTCGGTCGCATCGAGTGCGACTTTGAACTGCCCAACGGGAAACGTGCCCATGCCCGGACCATTGCCCTCAACAAGATCCCTCTGAACGACGCCAAGCCGTAGACCAGCGCAAGGATAGAGTCATGCCAGCCAGGGAAGTCACCACCGACTTGCCGTCTTTGTCCCCATGCCCGGCAGGACCGCTGTTGGTGATCCTTCTCGATCGGCTGTCGCAACTCATCCAAAAAGGGGAGGTCACCGCGCGGTACTACAACCCCGGAGATTATTTTGACGAAGTTCACATCCTCCTGACCAACGACGATCAGCCGGATCTTCGGATGGTGCAAAAAATGGTCGGTCGGGCGCGGCTCCATCTGCACAACCTGCCCCTGCGCTCGTTTTTTCAGCAGCAGGGGTGGCATCCGTTGACCCTGCTGCGTTGGCGCGACGCAGGCGTGGCCCTGGCCCAACACATCAAACCGGCGGTAGTCCGTACCCACGGGGCCTGGTTGAACGGCTGGCTGGGGGTGCGGATTTGCCGGACGTTGCATATTCCCCTGGTGGTTTCTCTGCACGTCAACACCGATGTGGATACCCGGCAACGCACACCGTGGTGGCCACATTGGCGGAAAAGGGCGATGCACCAGATGGAACTCTATTTCGAGAAAAAGACGTTGCGTGGAGCCGACTGGGTCTTGCCAGTCTACGAACCGATCCGGAGCTATGCCATGCGGCGGGGAGCCAGGCAAATTCGGATTTGTTATAATGTGTTGAATCCGGACCATCTCGGTGAAAAAAAGGATTTTTCTCTCCACTCTCCGCCACGCATCATCTCCGTTGGCCGGCAGATACCCGAGAAAAATCCCGTCAACATCATCCGCGCCCTGGCCCGGATCCCGGCTGGAGAGTTGACCCTGGTGGGAGATGGTCCCATGCACGCCTTCCTGCGGCAAAGCGCCGTGGATTATCAAGTGGCCGACCGGGTCATCTTCCTGCCTTCCGTCGCCAATGACACCCTCTGCCGAATGCTCCCGGATTTCGATCTGTTTGTGACCCATTCGGAGTATTGGGAGATCAGCAAGGCTGTCCTGGAAGCGCTCTTGACCGGATTGCCCATCATCCTGAACCGCCGTCGGGGAGAACCGGTCCCCGAGCTGCAAGGGGAGTGGGTCAGCCTGGTTGATGACACCCCGGACGATTATCAGCGGGAGATCACCCGGCTGCTTGATGACTCCGCTGCCCGTGCGACCATGGGGCGACGCGCCTATCGACACGCCCAGGAGCATTATGCCCCGGCAAAAACGGAAAAGATTTTTGCCGATTTTTATCACTCCCTGCTGCAAGAAGCGAAACGAGGCGCCTGAGAAAGACGCACGGCGCCCCATCCGTTCGTCTCCAGAGGAGATTTGGTTCGTGAAATTCCGGGTGCTGTTCGCCACTCTGTTGTCCTGTAGCCCGGCCTTGGCCGAACCGGTTCGTGTGGCCGTGGCAGCCAATTTCGCCCTCCCGGCCAAGGTGATCGCCGCCAACTTTGCGCAGGAGACCGGAGAGAGTGCGGAACTCTCCTTCGGCGCCACGGGAAAGCTCTACGCACAAATCAGGAATGGCGCTCCCTTTGCGGTACTGCTTGCTGCCGACGCCGAAACCCCAGCCAAACTGGAACAACAAGGCGATGCGGTCAACGGCAGCCGGTTCACCTATGCCGTAGGCAGGCTTGTCTTGTGGTCTCCCAAACCCGACGCCGTGGACCCCCAGGGAGAAGTTTTAAAAAAGGGTCATGATACCCACCTGGCCATTGCCGACCCCAAGCTTGCTCCCTACGGGGCTGCCGCTGTGGAGACCCTGAAAGCTCTCAGCCTGTTGCCGACCATGCAACCCCGATTCGTCCAGGGAGAAAACATTGCCCAGGCATACCAGTTCGTGGCTTCGGGCAATGCCGGGCTCGGATTCGTTGCCCTTTCCCAGGTCATGCGGGAGGGCCGAATCATGACAGGTTCAGCCTGGATCGTTCCCGACCATTTTCACCAGCCCATCCGGCAGGATGCCGTGATCCTGCGCAAGGGCGAGGGAAGTGCCGCCGCCCGCGCCTGGATGGATTACCTCAAGGGGGACAAGGCCAAAAGGGTCATGCGCTCCTTCGGCTATGGCTTTTGAAACGATATCGTTTTGACAGTTACTGGCTCTTGACTTGACGATGCCCGACTCCAGCGACCTCGACGCCATCTGGCTGACCCTCAAACTGGCCACAGTCACCACGCTCCTGCTGCTCCTGATCGGCACCCCTCTGGCCTGGTGGCTGGCCCGCTCCCGCTCCCGCTGGAAAAACCTGGTGGGCGCGGTGGTAGCCCTGCCCCTGGTGTTGCCACCCACTGTTCTGGGCTTTTACCTCCTGATCGCCCTGGGACCGGACGGGCCGGTGGGGCGTTTGACCCAGGCGTTGGGGTGGGGTGTGTTGTCGTTCACCTTTTCGGGTTTGGTGGTGGCTTCGGTTCTCTACTCTTTTCCTTTTGTCGTCCAACCGATCCAGAATGCCTTCGAGGCCATGGGTGAACGCCCCCTGGAGGTGGCCGCCACCCTGGGCGCCTCACCTCTGGACGCCTTTTTCACGGTGGCTTTGCCCTTGGCCAGGCCTGCTCTCCTTACTGCGTCCATTCTGGGTTTTGCCCATACAGTGGGTGAGTTTGGCGTGGTCCTGATGATCGGTGGCAACATTCCCGGCGTGACTCGTGTCGTTTCCGTACAGATCTACTCCCACGTGGAGGCCATGGAGTATGCACAGGCCCATGGGTTGGCCGGGGGGATGGTGCTCTTTGCCTTTTTCGTTTTGCTCATGCTCCATGCTTTTCGTCCAGACCGGCGCCGCTCATGACCATCGAGGTACGCTTCTCTCTCGTTTGGCCGGGATTCTCCCTGGAAGTTGATTTTCAATGCCCGGGAAAGGGGGTCACGGTGTTGTTCGGGCGTTCCGGGTCGGGCAAGACCACCCTGTTGCGTGCCATTGCCGGCCTGGAGAAGGTGGCCGGTGGCCGGCTTGTCGTCCAGGGCGAGATTTGGCAGGAAGGATCCCTGTTCCTTCCCGTCCATCGGCGTCCCCTGGGTTATGTTTTCCAGGAGGCGAGCCTTTTTCCCCATCTCTCGGTACGCGGCAACCTGGAGTACGGCCAGCGCCGGGCCAAACGGGTGGAAGCCGCACGCTTTGCGGCCATGATCGAACTGTTGGGTCTCGGCTCCCTGCTGGATCGCAGGCCGGAACGGTTGTCGGGCGGAGAGCGCCAGCGCGTTGCGATCGCTCGCGCTCTGCTGACCCAGCCACGTCTGTTGCTGATGGACGAGCCCCTTGCCTCCCTGGACCAGGATCGCAAAAACGAAATCCTGCCTTACCTCGAACAATTGCATGGGGAGTTGAAGATTCCGGTGCTTTACGTGAGCCACGCCCCCGAAGAGGTGGCACGCCTCGCCGACTACCTGGTGGTGCTCGGGAAGGGAGGGGTATTGGGCTCCGGTCCCCTGACGGAGATGCTGGCCCGGTTGGACCTGCCCATTCGTCTTGGGGAAGAGGCTGGCGTGGTGCTGGATGCGGTGGTGGGGGCTCGTGATACCCAATGGCATCTGGCGCGCATGGATTTTTCCGGTGGGGGAGTGTGGGTGCGAGACAGGGGGCTGCCTGTCGGCCATGCCGGGCGTGTCCGCATCTTGGCCCGGGACATCAGTCTTGCCCGGGAGAAAATGACCGGCACCAGCATCATCAACACCCTGCCTGTCCAGGTCACCGGACTGGGTGAGGATGCTCACCCGGCGCTTTGTCTGGTACGCCTGGATGCCCGAGGAACCCCCCTCCTCGCCCGTCTCACCAAACGTTCCGCTTCCGCCCTGGAGCTTGCGCCGGGACAACACCTTTGGGCGCAGATCAAGGCGGTGGCCTTGATCGCCTGACAGACGCATATCAGCTTTTTACGGCAGATCATGGACAAGGATATGATAGCGCTCTCCCTGAACAAACACCGCCCCACCCTCCTGACCCTGGGTACCGGGCTGTGCGGCGGCGTACTGGCTCACCTGATGGGATTGCCCGCACCAGCCTTGTTGGGCAGCACGCTTGTCGTTTCGGCTGCGGCCCTCTCCGGTCAGGCCATGCGCACTCCCGTTGGACTGCGCCATGCCGCATTTACGGTCATCGGCTGTTCCCTGGGCAGTGGTTTTACGCCGGATTTTTTTGCGCGTGCGCTGCTTTGGCCGGTGAGTCTGCTAGGACAAAGCCTGACCCTGATATTGATCATGCTTTGTTCCGGTTGGATCCTGACCCGATTTTTCGGACATTCCAGGCAGACAGCCATTCTCGCCTCATCGCCGGGAGGGCTCTCCTTTGCCATTGCCCTGGCCGCAGCGGGGGTCGGCAATGGCCAAGCCATCTCGGTCATCCAAAGTCTTCGCCTTTTGTTTATCGTCCTGGGGTTGCCACCACTGTTGTTGTGGATCGGCCTGAACGGGGGAGAAGGCACACATAAGGCGCCGGTTCTGCTCACCCATCTCCAGTCCTTGGGCCTGTTCATGGGGGCTTACCTCTTGGGCAACTCGGGGGCCAGACGGCGTGTGCCGGCGGCGCATATTTTTGCCGGCATGCTCTTGAGTGGTGGGTTGCACGGGTTTGGCCTGCTGCGCGGCACGTTCCCCGTGTTGCTGTTGAACCTGGGATTTGTCATCACGGGAGCGGTGATCGGATCCCGTTTCAGGGGTGTGACCCGGCAGGATCTGCGTCAATTTTTGGGAGCGGCCACACTCACCATTCTCACCGCCATCACTCTTTCTGCCACAGCCGCCTGGTTCATGTCCCACTACCTGGGCATCTCCTTTGGCCAGGTCTGGATCGCTTATGCCCCAGGCGGGGTGGAGGCCATGGCCGCCATGGCATTTTCCATGGGTTATGATGCCTCCTTCGTGGCCACCCACCACCTGTTCCGTATCCTGCTATTGATTGGGCTTGTTCCGTTTTTCCTGCGGCTGGTGGGCCGGGTTGATGCGTCATGAGGTAAGGCCGCTTTGATTTGCGCAAGAGGTACGGTTGCAGTTGACACTGGGACATTTCAACGCGCAAGATTGCCCCAGTTGATTGAGCGGGTTGCGTTGATCCGACAGCCCTCTGGATATCCGCCCGACTTTTTGCGTAGCATCATGCGGGTCATGGTCAAGTCAATCACCGTTTCGCTGGTCTGGGGTCGATCTCGTCATCCTTGCCGAGGCGTCTGCTGCATCCAAGCCAAACGGAAGTCCGTTCTACCACCCAGCGTCGAGGCAAGACATAAAAGTCTTTCAAGAAAGGAATCGTCATGGCCAAATTCTTGAGGATATGTCCGCAAAAGGTGATCCGTTTTTCCGCCCTTGGATGGGCCGCAATGCTTTGCTTGGCAGTTCCGGCGCAAGCCACCAATGGGTATTTTTCCCATGGTTACGGCACGATATCCAAGAGCATGGCCGGGACGGGAGTGGCCTGGGGAGGGGATGGCATGGCGGCTGCCAACAATCCGGCCACCATGCTCCAGGTGGGCAACCGGTTGGATGCAGGCTTGGCGTTTTTCAATCCTGAGCGTGGTTTCACCGCCAACAACGATGCCCAGACCCCTCCGTATGCGTCGATACCTGCCGGTTCCTACGACAGCAGGGATGCGTTGTTCCTTATTCCCTACGTCGGCTACAATCACATTCTGGACGCCGATACGTCCATCGGCTTCAGCCTGGGCGCCAATGGTGGCATGCTGGTCAACTATGGCGACAATGTATTTCGCAATTTCAATTCCGGCGCCAACCTGGCATCGAGTCCCACCTCTTCCAGGTTGGAACAGATATTCCTGGGCGTCAGCATGGCCCGACGGGTCCACCCTGACCATACGCTGGGCATCATGCCCATTCTCAGCGTGCAACGCTTTGAGGCCAAAGGATTGGAACCCTTTCAGGCCGTCTCCGCATCCCCCGACCGTGTCACCAACAAAGGGATGGATTACTCCTATGGCATGGGTTTGAAGCTCGGTTGGCAGGGCAGGATGAATGATTGGCTCACTCTGGGAGCATCCTATCAGACTCGCACCTTCATGACCCGTTTCAAGCAGTATCAGGGCTTGTTTGCCGAGCAGGGGGATTTTGACATTCCCCCGCTGATGACTGTGGGGGCTGCCTTCCGGGTTGCGCCCCAGTGGACGGTTTTACTGGATCTGCAAAGAATTCAATACAGCCAGGTGGCGGCCCTTGGCAACAGCAACGATCTTCCGATGAGTACCGGGGGCACAATCCTCGGCACGAGCGGCGGCCTTGGCTTTGGCTGGCGGGATCAGGATATCGTCAAACTGGGGGTGCAGTGGCAATACAGCGATGCGACCTCCTTCCGGGCCGGGATCAGCCATGCCGATCAGGTTGTTCCCAGCCAGCAGGCGCTTTTCAACATTCTGGCTCCGGCGGTGGTGCGCACCCATCTGACTGCTGGCTTCAGCCAAAAATTTGCCGACAAGGGCACTTTCAATCTCTCCCTGATGCACGCCCTCAACGAAAGGGTCGCTGGAACCAACCCCAACACTGGACCCCAAACCGGCTATCTGGAAATGAACCAGAACGAAGTGGAAGTCAGTTGGACGTGGGGCTTCTGACGAAACATCGGCCCAGCGGAACGAGCCGTCGAAGACCTGTCATAACTGTTCGGTTCCTGTAACCATGCATCGTCCCTGATCCACCTGCTGCACGGGTAGCCCGTCATGCCAACGAACGCCGAACTCCTTTTTCAACCCATCCGCCTGGGAAATCTGCACCTGCCCAATCGGGTCGTCATGGCGCCCATGACGCGCAGCCAGTGCCCGGGCGGCGTGCCCACGGAGAGGGTGGCGGCCTATTACGCCCGCCGGGCAGCGCACGGCGTGGGTCTCATCATCACGGAAGGGGTTCTGATCGAGGATCCCGTGGCGGGTGGCTATCCCGACTGCCCCCACATGTATGGTGATGCCGCGCTTCAGGGCTGGCGCGGCGTGATTGACGCCGTGCATGCAGCCGGGGGGTGCATCGCGCCACAAATCTGGCATGTCGGCGGAATACATCGTCTGGGAGAACCTCCGAACCCACAGCTTCCCGGCCTCGGGCCGTCCGAAGTCCGGGAAAAAGGAGAGACGCTGGTGCGCGCCATGACCCCTTCCGACATCGAGCGTATTGTCGATGCCTATGCGACTGCGGCCCGCAACGCCAAAAAGATCGGCTTTGACGCCGTCGAGATCCATGGCGCCCACGGCTACCTCATCGACCAGTTTCTTTGGGAACGCACCAACCGCCGAAGTGACGCCTACGGGGGCAATTTTGCCCATCGTCTGCGTTTTGCCGTTGAGGTGGTGACTGCGGTACGGGCAGCCGTTGGACCGGAATTTCCGGTGATCTTCCGCTTTTCCCAGTTCAAACCCCAGGATTACGCAGCACGGTTGGCGGAGAACCCCGAAATGTTGGCAGCACTTCTTCTGCCGTTGCGCGCTGCCGGGGTGGACATCTTCCACGCCAGTTGTCGCCGTTATAACGATCCGGAATTTCCGGACTCCCCTTTGAACCTGGCGGGTTGGAGCAAAAAAATCACCGGATTGCCCTCGATCACCGTGGGCAGTGTTGGTCTGGATGATGTCTCCTGGTCAGGGGCCAAGGCCGCTGACATTGCCCCGCTGCTGGAGCGTCTGACACGGAATGAGTTTGACCTGGTGGCCGTAGGCCGCGCTTTGCTGGCAGATCACGCCTGGGCCAGCAAGGTGCGTCAGGGTCGTTTGGGGGAAGTGGACCCCTTCGTCAAGGGATCCTTGCAACATTTCATGTAGACCGCCCGGCGCATGCGGCGGCGGGGGCCTGTTTTGTTTGAGAACAAGCAACTATTTGGCACCCTTGCAAGAAAAGACGGTGGTGTCCTACGTTGACCTAACTGGTCTAGCCGGGAACAAAACCCACTCTTCA
>JADGBZ010000048.1 GCA_015231175.1 Magnetococcales bacterium
AAGGGCGCAGCCCTTCCTCCTGGACCTCCATCCCAGTTTTTCAATCGTTTTTTTACGTGGTCAGATTACGGTAGATGTCGGAAATTTTTCTGGGCAATGCCCGTGCCGAGTCGATCACCACGAAGCGTGCCGGACCGTAAAGATGGGGCAGGTACTCTTTGGCCTCCCGGTCAATGGTGATGCCGAAGGGGTGAATACCCGCCCGCCGGGCCTCCACCAGGGCCTTGCGCGTATCGGCCAGGCCGTAGGGGCCTCGGTAGCCATCCAGAAAGCTGTCATAATCCTCCGGACGGCCATCGGAGATGGTGATGAGCAGGCGTGAACGAGCCTCCTGGGTCTTAAGGATGTCTATGGCGCGACGAATGAACACCCCCATGCGGGTATAATCCTTGGGCGCGATGGCGGCGATGCGGCGGTAGGCGGCGGCGTCCATGGGGTCGGTAAATGCCTTGACCCGGTAAAATTCGCACTGCTTGCGGGTGTTGCCGGAGAAGCCATAGATGGCAAAACGGTCGTCGAGAATCACCAGGGCCCGGCTCAACAGAATCAGGCTTTCACGGATGGCGTCGTTGACCCACCCTTTGGTCGAACCGCTCATGTCGGCGAGGATCAGGGTGGCAACGCGGCGATCCACGCGATCCATGCGCTCAAACAGGCGGTTTTCCATCTCCTGTCCCAGGCGCAGGGTGACCTGGGCTTCGATCAGGGCGTCCAGGTCCGGTTCATCACCCCGCTCCTGGCGCCGGACGCGCCGGTCACTGCCCCGAATCATCTCGAAGGATCGCCGGATATGGTGGATGAGCCCCCCATATTTCTGGTTGGTCTCCTCCACAAAGGCGGTCCTGTCTTCGGGCAGGGAGAGTTCCCGCAGGACGCACCACCCTTTGCGATAGTCGTTGCGTTTGTGATCCCATTCATCAAACAGCATGGCCCCTTCTTCGTGGTAGACCCCTTGCCAAGGGTTGGCGTCGAGAGCCTGGGCACCCCCTGAGGCGGGATAGCCTCCCGGGCCGGCAGGTTGGAGATATTCAAGGGGAATGGCACCCAGATCCTGGACGATGGAGCGGGACAGGACATCCATGTCTTCCGGCAGGACCAGGCGTTGACCATCGAGACGGATCTGGCAGACGAGATTGTCGGGCAGGTCGATGCGCAACCGGTCCGGATCGACCGTGCCGTTGGGCAGAACAATATCGGGTTGGCGCTGCAACACCTCACCCACCGCCTGCCGGAAGAGCCGTTTTTCGCGCTCCATGCGGCGGGTTCGGGTCTCCAGGGCCCGTTGCCAATGAAGAACGCCATGGTGCGCCAGGGGTTCGGGGGGAGGAGAGGTCAGCACCTTTGGCAACCAGCACAGCGCATCCATGGCACGTGCCTCGGTTCGGCTGAGATCCATCCTGGCTGCGTGCCAGACAGGCGGCCAAGGTTTGGAGGTGTGCGACCACAGGGCGGCGCCGCGCCGGGAGAGGCCCGGCAGCAGCCGCGTCAACAGGGCGTCGAGTCGGCAACTCTCCAGGGTGTTGTAGCAGGCGGCAGCCTGTTCGCCATCGCCATGCTCCAGCAGCTTTTCCGCCAAGGTGGAAGGGAAGCTCCCAAACCGGCCAAAGGCCCACTGGAGCGCCGCCATGCTTTGGTAGAGCAGACGGTTTTGCTCGATCCTGGGAAATCGGTGCAGACGAGCCGGCAGGATGATCACCTCGCTGTCCGTGGCCGGGGCTTCCCCCTCCTCCAGGGTCAGATGGCGTCCACCCAGGCCCATGATGAAATGTTCCAGGCTGGTCCGTTCCTCGGCCAGGGTCAATGCGCCTTGATCCGACAGGGCTCCCGGTAACGAACTGCCGGCGCCATTGAGATAATCCAAAGTGCCGCGCAAACCTTCCTGGTCATACCGGGCCAAGGTCGAGCAGAACCACTGCGCCATGACCTGCTGATCGGCTTCCGCCAGCAAGTCGGGTCCACGGGTGGCGCATTGAAAGGCCAGTTCCGGGTTGAGATTGGCTGTCACCGCCAGCCATTTCAGCAGTTGTTCCTGTTGTTCAGGCGCCAATCTGGCCAAACGCTGCGCCGGGATGGAGGTGGTTCGGCGCGAGGAGAGAGCGGCCTCCAGGATGGTGTCCAGGCGCTCTTCCAGTTGGTCAACATTCATGGGGAGGCACCAGGCGGGCTTTCAGAAGATCGACGCACATAACGCGCTGATGGCGGAGGTCATTTCCGAGTCATCCGTCAGGGCGTGGGTGATGGCTCCAGTGCAGGCCGTCAAGGGATCGACCCCGGCGTGCAGCAGTTTGCCAGCGTGGACCAGCAGGCGGGTTGAGGCCCCCTCCTCCAGGCCATTGCCCTTGAGATTGCGGGTTAAATGGCCAAAACGCACCAGGGACTCGGCCACATCCTGCTGGATACCCGCCTCCCGGGCCACGATGCGTACCTCCAAAGCGGCCTCCGGATAGTCGAATTCCAGGGCGACAAAGCGCTGACGGGTACTTTGTTTGAGATCTTTCAGGACACTCTGATAGCCAGGATTGTAGGAGATGACCAGGCAAAACTCCGGTGCGGCTTTGAGCAGCGTTCCCCGCTTTTCCATGGGCAGAATACGCCGATCATCGGCCAGCGGGTGGATCACCACAGTGGTGTCTTTGCGGGCCTCGACGATCTCGTCCAGATAGCAGATGCCGCCATGCCTGACGGCCCGTGCCAGCGGTCCATCCTCCCAGACCGTATCGCCGCCGATCACAAGAAAACGCCCCACCAGGTCGGTGGAGGTCATATCTTCGTGGCAGGAGACGGTGATCAGCGGGCGGCGCAGGCGCCAAGCCATATGTTCGACAAAACGGGTTTTGCCGCAGCCGGTCGGGCCCTTGAGCAGGATGGGGAGGCGGTTGGCATAGGCGGCCAGAAAGAGGGTGATTTCATGGCCGGTAGCCTGGTAGTGGGGTTCCGTGGTGATAAAGTTGTCTTCCGGGGCGATCGGTGGTGGTGTGGCCATGCGACCTCTCTGGCATGGAGACTCAGGGTTCAACGAGCGTGGCGAAAAGGGTCCAGAAGCTGGATTGGTAAGACCAGGGGGAGCGAACGGCGCTGCCTGCATTGGGTATAGCGTAGGGGATGGCCAAGGAGAAGGTGATTTCTGCGGACGCGCCGTCCAAGCTGCGGCTGGTCTCTCGGGTTACGCCGGAAACAAACCCCTGGGCCTGAAGTGTCAACCCGGGTCCGAGGCAGGCGGGTATGGGCTTTCCCTGACCGGTGCAGGGAATGTTGACGGTTGGCCAGGCGGTGCTGATCAAGTTGGGGCCTGCGGCGGGGCCAAGGAGCAGTTGTTGGTTTGTCACCCGCAACTCGTTGGCGCTGACAGGGTCCGTCGCCCGCCCCCAATAGCCGGGGATGGAGGTACCCTCGGCGACGACGCCCCCTTCGGCGGCCAGATCGAAGACGTTGCGGCTCTCCTGATTGAGCAGGACGAGGTCGGTGGTATGATGGGCCATCTCAACGACGGTCAGCAGGGTTTCGAGCAAAGCCAAACCCACCATCGACGCGATGGTGCCGGCCACCATCACCTCAAGAAGGGTGAAGCCTCTTTGGGAGGGTGCTGGTTGGCTCAGGTTCATCGTCCCCCCACCAGGGTTTTCAGGGTGAGGGTATGCACCTTGCCACCCCAAGGTTGCAGGGGATTGCTGGTGTTTTTGGGAAAATAGTATGGATAATCCAGGTAGAGGGTGATGCTGCGGCAGGCTGTACCGCCGGGCTGGCCGTTGTAACAAAGGGGGCCGACGAGAAAGGTTTCCGTCCAGCTCAATTGGGCGGTGATGCGGCGTTCGCTGTCGAGGAAAATGACATTGCGATCTTCCGGGCCCACTCCCGGGGGATCTTGATCGGAGAGCACTATTTTACCTTCGCTGTCGAATGTCGATGGGTCTGACCCCACCAGCTGTCCGGGGGTCGCTTGCAAAGCCAGATGATCGCTGAGGGGGTCGGCGTGACCGGAGGGGTAGCCACGGGTGATGGCAGTGGTGATATTGATGGAGTTGCGATAGATCGCTGCCAGGCGCTCCATGTTGCCATGCAGGGCGAAGATGGCTTTTTGGCGCAATTGGAGGTGGTAAAGTTCATCGGCGATCAACGCCCACACCTGGGTCATGCCCAACGCCAGAATGCCGGTGATGACCATGGCGGTAACGGTCTCGATCAGGGTGAACCCTGCCGACGGGGAGGCAACATCTTCCAGGATGGGCGGTTTCACAACAGGGGGTCGGTGTCGCTGAAGCCGTTGAGCCAGACCAGACGCATATTGCGTCCGCTGCGGAGTTCGCTATCCTGGGTCGAATCCGGCGGGGGATAGCGGAACACGACCACCCGACCTTCCCCTCCCAGGTGTGTTGGATCCGGGTCCACCCATCCGGCGGCAGTGGTTTTGCCGGTGCCGGTGATGCAGACCGCCCCGCTCACGGCGTACACCGAGACTTGATCACCGCTGGGGTCGACTCCTGAATAGTTGCTGTCACGCAAGACTGCCCACACCTCGTATTGTGTGGTTCCATCGTTGGAGGGGCTGATGCGATTCTGGGTGTTTTGGCGCACCATGAAACAAAAATTTCCTGCCCCGGTGAGGTCAAGGCCCAGCCCATCCTGTAGGGTTTGTTCGTCATCGCTGATCAGATAGGTATGGGTGCGGCGGTAGTGAATCTGCTCTTTGGCGGAGATGGCCATCAGGTAGGGCTTGGCGCCTTCGACATACCCTTGCAGGATGTAGATGCGTGACCAGGCCGTTGCCTGGCTGACCAGGATGCCGATCATGACCAACACCACCATCAGTTCAAGGATGGTGAAGCCGGTGACGATGGATGGGGTGGATTTTGTTTTCATTTGAGTTTATCTAAGAATCCAATGATTTTCTTTTGTAATATAACTATAAAGAGTAAAACGACCCCCATGATGAATGCCATGCGAGTTCCCAGAAAATACCTTACATCGAGCATGAGTCCATAAACAAGGAACGATGAGGCGCCTGTTGTTATCTTGTATTTTCTGACGATTTCTTGAAAATGATTTTCTCCGATGCCAATGATGAATATATGGACAAAAAATTCCGTGGTTATGATGGAAACAAGAACGGATAAGAATTTTTCCGATACATACTCATATTTTTTTTCTGTTTTTATAGAAACAATAATTTCATTGGTAATGGATGGGGTTAACGTGATTGTGCTTGTTACAGGGACTCCGACAACGGCCTGATCGATGATCAACACCAACTCTGTCGCGTCCGGGCGAGGCTTTCCCACATTGACAGGGAGTTCATTTCGTATCTTGCTGGCAACATCCTGCATGACCGTCGCCACGCCTTGGAAAGGAATCCGGGACTGGGCAGGTATGGTGTATTTTTGGGTCGTCATTTGCAACTTGAAATCGACCCTTTTAAGGTACGAATCGATCAACACATTGAAACCAAAGTGCCCAAGAAAAATGCACAATATAAAAACAGGCAAAAGAACACTGATAATCCGTGAGGGACGCTCCGATTCGAAGACAATGCCGAGAAGCTTGAACATCAGGAGCCCCCTTTGGGCGCCAAATCCGTTTCGCTATCCCCGCACTTTTTCTCGGCTACAATTTTTTGCAATTCTGATATGGCTCGATCAAGTTCTCCGGTTTTATTATAAATTTTACTGTTATGTATAATTTGGCTTCTGTGGAGTTTTTTGCAAATTTCACCATGCTCGGCAATGAGGTTGTGATAGGTGTTTTTCTTCTCTAAAATTATCGTGTAACCATTGTATGCTGCAAAGGATAATATAATAAAAGATACAAAAGATGGAAACAGGATAATGGATTTTAGTACATCATGATGTTGACCGCTGAAGCACAAAATCAAAGAACGAACAGTTGCAAACCCTAATAAAGGAAAAGCCGTAATAAGCAGACCGAATAACACAGTGGCAAACCCACCACCTGTATCGCTAACAAACTTGCTCTGAACCCACAAATCAAATTGATCGTGACAGCAACTAAAATACATAAAAACCAGCGCAGCCATCAAGCCACCAATGACCGCAGTGTACGTTGCCGGGTGGACAAAGTTGTTTGCGACGGTGTTTCCGCTTGCTTCGTCTTCAGTCATGATATGAAGTCTCGGGTGGTTTGACCGACATAGCACAGTAAAGATAACGAAAAACTCAAAGAAAACACAAGCAAAACAATCTCTGATCAACCTTTGTGATGGAAATCATATGCGAAATTTTTCTCTTGTCAACCAGAAAATATACATGTTATAGTTTATTCACAGAGGTTGCTTGTTTTGGATATTTTTTGCCATGGATGGATGAGGAGGGTGCGCACAGGAGGAAATTGGCATGATTGTAAGTTATAGTTTAGTTCTTGGCGACGCAGACAGGAGCGTTGGCGCGGGTTGTCCTGCGGAGCGGGGTTGGTTGGCGCCCCACGGAAAACTCCAATCATTTGAATTCAGTTTTTCCTTAAGATCAAAGATTCCATTTTGGCAAAAGGTGGCTCCATGAAACCGCATCGCGTACACATGGCTGCCCTGCTTGCCCTGGCCCTGGGTGGAGCCGGCCTAGCGCAGGCGGACGATATCCCCTGGGACAGGAAACCGGACGAGTCCAAATTTGAATGGGCTGCTCCCCACCCGACCCAGGTTCTCAAGATGATCGAGGCGCTGGTCAGCTATTTGGGCATTGTTGTTTCGCCGCACGGCAAGATCGAAGGGGAAATTCCTGCCACCGAGTTTAAGAACGAGCCCCGCGCCAAAGTGCTGGCACGTCTTTGCGAACAATTCGATCTGGACTATCAGTTCAACGCCGAGACAAAAGTTTTGACCCTCTATCGGAAAGGTCAGCCGCCAGCGGTCAAGGAAATTTTTTATGCCACCAAAAGCAAAGACGATGACGTTTTTGCGACCCTCAGACGCCTGGAGGATGACCAGAATCTCTCTCCCCCGCCAGAGAAGAACGGCACACGCAAGGCCAGGCAAAACGTCGTCCCCGGGGCAATCCTGGTCCGTGGCGTCAGGGCGACCCTCCACGGAAACGGGATTGTCCTGAAAGGGGATCTGGTCAAGGTCAAGGAGGTGGTCGGGCTGCTCAAGGCTATCGATGAGGGGTATGCGGCGGTCGAAACCAGGCAGCGCACCGCAGAAGAGTTGCAAAAAAGGGAAAATGCGGACCGGGAACGACGTGCAAATATTTCCGTCGAAACGATTCCCCTGCGACACGTCACGGTTGGCCCATCCGAGATGACGTTTCAGGGCCGCACCATCACCGTGCCAGGCATCATCGATACCCTCAAGGCTCTGTTCTCCAAAGAAGAGTTCCACATCATCACCCGGGAGGAGGAGAAGGAGCGGGAAAAAAAGGCGCTGAAGGATGCCAAGGAGCTGGCAGAAGGGAAGATTCCCGCTCCCGACCCGACCAGGGATCAGGGTGCCACCGCCATGGTGATGGCGGATCAACGCAACAACCAGATCATCGTGCGGGGCACCCCCAAACAGATCAAGGATGTTGCCGATGCGGTCAGGGCCCTGGATCAACCCCCCGATCTTGTTGAAATCGAGGTGATCATCGTCCAGGGTGAAGATCAAATCTCCAAGGAGCTCGGCGTGCGCTGGGGGGCAGCCGGCAACATGGGAGGGAAAGCCCAGGATTTGCAGAGCGGCACGACAACAGGCACGGGTAGCATCTCCACCACCGGTCAGGTGACCAATCTTGCCGCCTCCGCCCCCCACAGCGGCGCCTTCAACATTCTGGCCACCCCGTTTCCCGGCGATGTCAGCTCCGCCGGCTTCATCTATCAGGGGTCACGCGGCCTGCTGGATGCCACCTTGCGTACCATGGAGTCCGCCAATCAACTGGAAACCATCGCCTCCCCGCGTGTGGTCACCCTGAACAACACACCTGCCCGCATCACCAATGCCAACAATTTTTACTTTGTGGTCTCCACCACCGAACGCATCAACTCCGATCTGCATACGGTGAACACGGGTGTCCAGTTGTTGATCACTCCCAGTGTCGTTCGTGCCGAGGGGGATGCTGGTGACCCTCTGCGCAAGGGAAAAGTGGAGTTGGTGCGCCTGCAACTCAATGCCCGCAACAGCATTCCCACCGCACAAACCGCCCAGGGGGTCAACACCAACGAACAGGAGATCCAGACCAACGTGCTGGTGCCGGAACAATCGACCTTTGTCCTGGGAGGGTTGTTCAACAACAGAAGGGAAGAGATGACGGAAAAAGTCCCCCTTCTGGGGGATGTGCCCCTGCTGGGCAATCTGTTCAAATATCAAAAATCCGATGATCGCAAAATTGAAACCGTCTTTCTGATCACCCCCCGGGTGATCAGCCCGAACCAATTGCTGGCCAAAAGTCATCAGGAAACCCGGGAATATGTGGAATCCCGCACGGGGGAACTGGGCAGGGAGCGCGGCAAGATACGTCATGAGAGCCAGTTGCTGCCCGACAGGAGCGAAGTCAGTCGGGAGGAGGAGTGATGGTTCTCCTGACGGCGATCCTTCATTACGCCGTGCGCATCGTGGTGGCGGTCACCCTTTTATTGTTTGTCGTCCAGCCATTCTGGCACCTGCTCTCACAAAACTCCATTCGGACGGCGACGGAGGCTTATGCTGCCGAGGTGGCCAATCAACTGGCGCGCCGTACCAATGCTGAAGAATTCGTTTCCGGCGCCATTCCGGCAAGCGTGTTGTCCAACGTCAAGTCACCCACGGGTGACACCTCTTTGTACAGCTATGAGCTTGTCGTGAGAGAGGATGGCGTGACCATAAGGGCCATGCCAACCACGACCGCCCTCCAGAATCGCGAGGTGGTGCCCGGTTACTATACAGTCCAACTGACTGGGGACAATCAAAGGGTCAGAATGTGGCACCCCCCGGCACCCTACCAGCAAAGTTGGTGGGGAAAATTTTTGAACCAGACGTTCCAGCGGACGTTCCAGCAGGAGGAGAAATGACATCCAACGGGAGCAAAAGATGGACCACCATGCTTTCCTGGATAGGCATGGCCCTGCAGGGGGGGTGTTGTTGCACCCTGCCGGATCTGGACACGCAAACGCTGGCCCCACCCACAGCCGTGGCCACACCACCATGTACGACACCATCCACAAGAGATCAGCCACAGTGGTGTGTGGGTGATCAATGGCGCTACGAAGATGGAACCCATCTCAGGGTGACGGCAGTTGAGCAGGATAGGGCAACGTTTGCCAGCATCGATAAACCGGGGCAATGGGTGCAACGGCGCGGGTTGCTGCGGGAAGCCTCCTACCTGGGGGATACGGAGCGTCGCATGGTGTATCGTTCCGGGAACCCCCTGGAGGCCATGGCCGGGTTGTTGGCGGGCAAACCCGGACGCGCCATCGCTTTTGAGCAGGAGTACCAGGCCGGAGTACAAATGGTCCGGCAAAAGATACAGCTCTCCTATGATGCCGAAGAGACCGTCACGGTGCCGGCAGGTGTTTTCCAAACACAGGTGTTGACCTGGCTCACCGAGAGCCTGACCAGTGATTGGAAAGGTCTGGAACGGTGGTGGTATGCCCCCAGCATCGGTCATTACGTGCGCCTGGAGCATAAGTATGGCCATGGACCTGCCGGTTCCCGGGTGTTGCTCACCTATTGCACGCACAAACCCGAGGGGTGTCCCTACCCTGAGTTGCGACAGACCGCGCTGCCGGAAAAACCGGCATCCGGGAAACCACCACACTGACCGCAGAGGAGCCTCCTATGAAAATAAGATCAAAATCAGTCTGTTTCCGTGGTTCCCAGGGGTGGACCCTGCTCGAACTGATGATCGTCATGGCCATCATAGGCCTCCTGGCGTCGGTGGGACTCCCCAACATGATGGGTTACATTTACCAGGCCGAGAGCAACGAAGCGGTGGAGATGTCGGCCCGTATTGCCAAGGCGATCAAGGCGTTCGTGGAGGGGCGTCCCAATACGCCCGAAGAGGATTTCAAGGCCCTCATCGCACCGGGAGCCGGAAAAAAAGGCAACCTGGAGCCCAATGGCACACCAGCCGATCAAATCACCTCGCTCATCCCCACCCTGACCATACCTGTCGATGCCAAGTTCAAATATGAAATTTCCATGGATGTCATCAACCAGGCCACACACGTCTGCATCAAGGCCGTATCGATCAAAAATCCTGAGCGCGAGTTGCTCTACTCCAATGAGGCATCAGCCTCGTTGACGTGGGAGAACAATGTATTCCGGGCCAAGTATGTCGATCCCACCAACGTGTTGCTGGCGGGCAAGTGGTGCAACGCCGATGGCACGGTGGCAGCGTCCGACCAGGGGTAGGCGTGTCGCGAAGGAGCTGAGTGGTGACCATGCCAGAACATGTTCGTCCCAAAAAAATGTCCGAGCAGATCCTGGAGGAGGCAGAGAATCTATCTGCACCGCCCGAGGCGGAACAACACGTTCGTCCCAAAAAAATGTCCGAGCAGATCCTGGAGGAGGCAGAGAATGTATCTGGTTCGCCTGACCAGGTAGAGGGTTGCGAGGGGTCGCCGACCGAAAAAGGCAAGATCCCCAAGCTGGACGATGCAGCAAGGCCGACGCCCCACCGGGACGCCTCCGGGAGCAAGGAGCCCCCCCCTCAAGGCGGCGACCCGGCGCCGCCAGGAGAAGCCCGGCATGACAAGAAGCCTATAGAGCCTGTAGCTATAGAGCCTGTAGAGGGAGAAGAGGACAAGTCGTTCGAGTTTATCAAAAAACTGGGCGAAGGGGGCATGGGAAATGTCTGGAAGGTTTGGAGCGGCAAAAGTCAGTTGCATTACGCTCTGAAGATTCTCAACACCCCGACAGGTGCGGATGCCGTGGGCAACGAGGTGTTGTCCCACGCCATCACCACCGAAATGCGCACCATCATGGGGTTGCGTAACCAGGAGCGGCTCTGCCCGATATATGAACTGTATACCGGTCGTTTTGGCAACGGTCTGGTGATGATGTTTCTGGAAGGGAAAACCCTGAGTGCATGGATCAAGGAAAACAGCGGACGTCTCCACGAGACATTGCCCAGACGGTGGACCCTTTTCAGAGAGATTGTACGGGGTGTGGCCTACCTGCATGGCCATGGTCTTGTCCACCTGGATCTCAAACCAGCCAATATTTTTCTTGAGACGAGAGACACGGATGAGGGGTTCATGCCGGTTTTGGTGGACTTTACCGGCATGACCCTGTTCAACCATCGCAAAAATAAGAAATTACCTGTCGAGGGCACGTTGACTTATGGCGCTCCTGAGCAGTTTTTTTTCACCGCCGACCACCTGGATCAAAAATGTGACGTATACGCCCTGGGGGTGATCGCCTATGAGTTGTTTGGCGGCACATCGATTCCCAAGAAGTTGGGCGATCAAAAAAAAGTCATTCAGGAAGAATTTTCGGGAAAGGAAGCCATGGCCCACTATGCCACCGGACAAAAGTGGGTCACCGATCGCAATCCTCCCCACCAAAATCTGGGCGTCCTGCCCAAATTGATGAACGACTTGATTCTGAACATGGTCGATCCCGATCCAGAGAGACGATCCCCGAACGATGCCGGCGCCCTGGATCGGGCGTTGGATGAGATGGAGCGGCGTTGTCCGCAACCCTGGACAAGAGTTGCATTCCCCAACGGATCCGGTTTGTTCCCGGCATCCGAGCGTATTGCGCTTCCCGCTGGCGTCATCAACTGACAGGTTGCTGGACATGCCCATACAAGTCGATGCGTTCCACATGTCGCGTTACCCGGTCACCCGGGAGCAATATTGGTTGGCCATGCAACAGGGCGTGGTGGGATCCAACCCATTCATGACCGCCGCACCGGATTATGATCAGAAATGTTTACCGATGACCCGCGTCACCTTTGCCGAAGCCAGGGCATTTGCCCATTGGGTCGGTGGGGAGTTGCCCTCCGAGGTGCAGTGGGAATATGCGGCTCAGGGGGGGAAAGGCCACTTGTTTCCCTGGGGCAACCACCCTGGCACAGAAGGGCCGATACCTGTGACCCACGCCAACCTGGGGAGTCACCACAAAGGCCCGCTATCTGTGGGCAGCTGGCCAGATGGCTGTACACCCCATGGGGTAGAGGATATGTGCGGCAATGTCTTCGAGTGGTGTCTGGATTGGTCTTTTGCAGGCCAAAAGGGATCTTTTTTCCGCACGGCTGGTGCGACCCATGCCCAAGGCGCTGTCAAATATTGTTGCGATCCACATCACGCCTGCACCGCCAGGTCATATTCACAACACACATGCTGTCATCCGGATGATCCAAGCCTGCACACCACGGATGGCGAGGGAAAATTTCTTATGCACTGCGCAAACCCGAATACACCGGATGCCCCGGAGGTGTGTCGGACGAGCTATAATAGTGGCGTGTTTCGTGTCGTCAAGGGGGGGTGCTACCTCTCTGCCGACAGATTCGCCAGCAACAAGGCCCGCGCCAGCAGGAATCCCTGGCAACGACATGCCGATGTCGGATTTCGTGTGGTTTGGAATCCCGTCCAGGAGCCTGAGCCAAATGGATTGCGTGATATTTTGATGCCCGACCTGGAGCTGGAGCCTGAGCCTGACCCGACGGATCCACCATCATCGGAGTACACACACGATGTTTTCCTGTGCCACAGTCACCTTGACAGGGAGGCGGTGCATCAACTGGCTGATAAATTAAAGAATAGCGGCTTGCGCGTCTGGATTGATGTCAATAGCGTGGAGGGTGGAGACCCCATCATTGGCAGGATTATGGAGGGTTTGCAAAAGTCCCGCGTGGCCATACTGATCCTGTCCAAGCATGCCATCGACTCACAATGGGCAAAATTTGAGCGGAATGTGGTTATGAACCGTGATCCGAACAATGAACATAAACGGTTTGTGCCTATCAAACTGGATGATTGCGAGATACCTCTGGAGCTACAGCATAGTTTAATCATCGATTATCGCAATAAGAGTGAAGAACAATACAGGAAAATCATCAGCGCATGCAGGAAAAAATGACCACTCTTCTCGAATTTCTGATGAGCGAAGCATGTAATGGGTTACAGCGGCAACTTAATCTTCCCCTTAAGATGGACTTGGTGCGCGCACAAAGGAAATCGTTATGGCGTGTATTGAGCACTCAGGGAAAAGATGAACAGCACAGCAACACCGATGACCTGATCCATGCGGTGGCCAATCAATTTTCCCTGGATGCCTTCTCCTTCAGAGATGTTGCCAACAAGGGGAACGTGGTTGACAGCTTGTTTACGCAAATAGAGAACAAAAAGTGGTTGACCCGGGAGGTGATCGACCATTTTGGCGTCTTGCTGCTACAGGATCGGGAGGGTGTCCAGGCCGATGGGGTGGACACACCCCTCCCCGCGATCAGGGGTCTGCCGGAAAAAAACAATACACCATCCACCCCGGAAAGGGACTCTCCGCCAACCCTTCGTTTTGTCGCTCTGGATCCATTTGATCCGGAGATGCGTTCGTGGTTGCGCTTCCGGAGTGGCCGTGCCCGGCTCAGGGGGGCTTTGGTCCATCCTGACGTGTACGGGGGGACCATGGAAAGATGGCGCCATGGGGCCGTGAAACGAGAGAAGGAAGGAGGGATTCGCATCAGGATGGACGAGGGAGAGACCGACCGGTTGTCCGTCCGACTGGGGGAGTTCAACGCCGAACATCGACTGGAGCATTATTTACAGCGAGGCATCAGCCAGCATGCGTCGGATATTCATCTGGAACCGGCAGCCAAGGAGATGCTGGCCCGGATGCGCATCGATGGCGTACTGGTGGAGGTGGGCGCCTTGCCCCTCGATGCCCATCGGGAATTGGTCGCCTACATCAAAGGCAAAGCCAAGATGGATGTGGTGGAGAAGAGGCGACCGCAGGATGGCAGCCTGGTTGCGGAGGCCGGAAGTAAAATTTATGACGTGCGTGTGGCCTGTTATCCCACCATTTATGGTGAAAAGGTGGTCATGCGGCTCCTCAGCCGTGGTTCCGAGATACGCACCTTGTCCGACCACAATCTCCCCGATGCTGAACGCCACATGCTGCATGAAGCCATTCAAAAGACGCATGGCCTGATCCTGGTCAGCGGCCCCACGGGGAGCGGAAAATCCACCACCTTGTACTCCCTGTTGAATACGGTGGATCGAGCCGGAAAAAATGTGTTGACGGTGGAAGATCCGGTCGAATATCGCATCGACGGGGTTCACCAGATGCAGGTGAATCCCAAGATCGAGTTGACATTTGCCACGGGGTTGCGCGCCATTTTGCGGCAGGATCCCGATATCATCATGGTGGGGGAGATTCGTGACAAGGAAACCGCCGACATGGCCCTGCAGGCGTCGCTGACCGGACATCTGGTCTTTTCCACCATCCACACCAATGACGCGCCTGGCGTGGTGGTTCGCCTGATCAACATGGGGGTTCCCCCGTATTTGGTCGCCAGTTCTCTCCGGGTGGTGGTGGCGCAGCGATTGGTTCGCACCGTATGCGCGTCATGCAAAAAGACTCTCACGGCAGCGGAGGTTCGTGCCCGTCTGCATCTCCTCGATTTATCCCTCAGCCGCCTGAGTGAACTTGGGATTCAGATCCCTGCCTCCGGTTCCGTGTGGGGCGCAGGGTGTGCAAAATGTCATCGAAGCGGATATTCCGGGCGGCGGGCCGTATTTGAAATGTTTACGGTCACGGACGGCATCAGAGAGTTGATCGTGGCTCCCTCCCTGAATGAGGGGTCCATCCGTGCCGCCGCCTTGCAGGAAGGAAAAATGCGCCCCATGGTTAAGTATGCCAAAAATCTGTTGCATGAAGGGATAACAACCTATGAGGAGATCCTCCGGGTCATGGATACCGGAGAAACGGGATCATGAATACCGGCGGCGCTTCACGCGACGAGTTGTTGCTGTTTACACGCCAATTTTCTTTCATGATCAGCAGTCGTCTGCCCCTGGTGGATGTTTTGACGAACTTGGCCAAGGAGACCTACAACGCCTCGTTGCGCAAAACGGCCATGGATCTGGTCGATCATGTGAGCCGGGGCCGTGACCTGGCTGATGCCATGGCCAACCATCCACACTATTTTGATGACGTCTTTATTCATGTGGTTCGTTCCGGCCTCTCGGCGGGGCGGTTGGATATCTCTTTGGAGATGATGGCCACATATTTGGAGGGGCAGGAAAAACTGCACGCCAAGATCAGGAAGGCCGTGGCCTTCCCCCTCTTCATGCTGGCGGCCATCGCCATCCTGCTGGTGGGTATTGTCAACTGGATTTTACCCAATTTTGAACGGGTTTTTCTATCCATGGGGGCCGATCTGCCCAGGCCGACCCGTATCCTGATCGGATTTGCCCACTTTCTGCGCCAGTATGGCATGGAACTGGGCGTGATGTGCGGTATGGCAGTTGTTGTGGTCTTGGTGTTTCTTCGGACCGACTCGGGGCGTTTGTGGTGGGATCGGGTCAAACTCCATTTTCCCGTGGTTGGTAAAATCATGCGTCAGGCCTCCCTGGCCAGGTTTTTGCGGACTTTTGCCGTCCAGATCAAAGATGAGGTGGACATTCTACAGGCTTTGCAAAATGCTGCCGGGGCAACCAACAACCGTTATATCCAAAAAACATTGTGGATTGTCATTCAGGACATCAGGCAGGGCATTTCGGTCAGTGACGCCTTTCGCAAACATGATGTTTTTGAGGGCATTGTCATGCAAATGATCAGCTCCGGCGAGGAGGCCGGAGAGCTCAGCGCGTTGACCTATGCCGCCGCCGTCTACTTTGAACGGCTGTTTGACAATCGGGTGGATGTCATCGTGGCCCGTGTCAACCCGATCATGACCCTGCTGCTGAGCCTGCTGGTGGTTGGGGTGATGTTGTCGATTTTTCTGCCCATATTCGAGCTGGGCAATGCGGTCAGGAGTGGTCAAACCCACCAGATCACGAGGCCGAAGTGATGGCGCAAAACCACCCTGTCCAGGCTTTTCTTGCAAGGGTGCTGCATGGTTGCGGAGTCATGGCGCAAAACCACCCTCTCCAGACTTTTCTTGCAAGGACGCTGCATGGTTACGTTGGGGCTTTCTCCCGAACCCTGCCAGGAAGGGTGCAGCCGATAAAGGGCGGGCAGCACGGGCAGAGGGGAGCCATTCTCATTCTGGCCACCTTGGCGGCCGCCACATCTTTGCTGGTAGCCGAGCAACTGATCGAACATGCCCTGGTGGTGGAAGCGAGTGATGTGGAACGCAGTTTGTTGCAACTTCAGGCCCATTGGGCCCGGCGAGGTGTGGTGGACCATCTGCTCAGCCGTTACCGGCTGGATGCAGCCGTCCTGGTGGGCGATGGGGAAAAAACGGCTGCGCTGGAACAGTATGTGACCGACTTATCCGGCACTTCCGGCGCAACCATCGACTTTGCCTATCCGGAGATATCCGCTGACTATCGTCTGGGATTGCAAACGCTAGTGCAAAAAATTGGTGACCCGAACGATGGCCGATTACGGTTGCACATGAGCCTGACCCAGGTCAGTGCCATCCCCATGCTGCGGGGGGTCGATCAGGAGCGAAGTCTGCACAGCCGCTCCGTCGATATGTGTCTCGGGCCGGGTTCCTTCTGCCCCGGTCTGGGGGCGGGCCAGAGCAAGGTGATCGGTTGGGTCGTGGAGTGACGGTAAAAACGAAAGGACAGAAAAACCCATGAGCCTGACTTGGGATTGGATAAAAAAAAATCATAAAAAAACCCCTGACAAGGATCCTGAAAAAGATTCAATCGGTATGGAGAAAAATCATCTATGGATTCTTTGCGATGCCACAGGATTGGAATGCGCCAACATACCCGCCGGCCATGTCGATCCGAAAACTGTCTCCTGGGCGCCAGCAAAAACAAAGCGGAGGGATTATGGTGACAAACATGATCCATCAGGAAAAACAGGTTGTCCGGAGCTGCTGGCCACGTTGGACGCTGCCGATGCTCGGCAATTTATTGGATCGAAGGTGTCTGGTCACCAGATCAGGATTTTGGTCGCCCTGGATGATTGTCCCGGCATCATAACCAGGCCGCCGCCTGCATCCAGTACCATGAGTGACTTGGAACAAGGTCAGGCTTTGGGATCCCACTGGTGGTCATGCAGGAACAGCGACGTGATGGTTGGCCTGTTGCACCACATGACGCCCACCCCGACAGAGGACAAGAAGGATCCAGGGCCCACTCCATCCGACACCCACCTGGCTGGAATGGTGTGTTACCCATCGGGCTGGATCGGAGAGTTGTTGCCCAAGTTGGCTGGAGAGCATGCCGTAAAAATCGCTGGCGTGTTCTCAATTCCTCTGTTGGCCCTGGGAGACTTGACCAGAAAAGCCGCAGCTTCCAAAAAACCCGCTGCCGCATTGGTGTTGGGGGGATTGCAATGCTGGTTGTTTGTGGTGGACCCCGGCCAGGATTTGCTGGTTGCCGAGGTGTTCCACGTTGGTTTGATCTCTCTGGTCAAGGCTGCACATGATCCGCAGGATGATGCGGGGGACGCTGACTTCGATCTCCATGCTGAGCTGGGTTTTGCAAGCCGGTTGTTGAAGAAAAACAACCAAGGGGCCGAAGAAACGTTGCAACTTCTGCCGAGCCAGCTTGATGATCTGGCCCAGGCTGTCGCCGAAGTCATCTTGCACACCCTGCTGGATCGTGGGGTGGGACACATTGATTCCTTCTACCAATATGGCCACTGGGCAAAGATTGACGGGCTGACTGAATATTTTTACGCCCCGCGTTTGTTGCCACGTATTGCAGAGCATCGCAACAAGCATGCAAAGGTTTGGCAAGCAGCGCAGGAGAGCGCAGGATGGGCCGACTCTGTTCAACCCATACCTGACACCATAAAAAGTGGTACGGATCATCGCAGTTTGTTGATGGATATTGATCCAAAAGATCATGCACGCTGGGGGTTGTTTGGAAACATCTTCCCAGGATACGAGGAAAAAATATTTAATGATGGCAAGTATGATTATTATTACGATAAAGATGCCAATAAGCTCAAAAATGAAAGGCCTGAAAGAAAGTTGCGGCGACCTATTAATAAAAATGAAACGCCTGACAATGACAACCAAGACAATGGTTCGAAGGATGAGTCAAAAAATGCAAATGAAGACATACAGAGTTTGCCAGCTTTTGTAAAAAAATACTTTGACTTTTTTTCTCCTGACAGCAATAAAAATCTCCTAACGGACAAAGGTAGGAAAAAATCAAACGATACAAAAATTTCTGTTGCAGCGTTTGTGCTGTTTTCAAGCTTCTTGTATGCATTTCATTTGTTTATTGATGCCAGATATCTTGACGAATACAATTTCAGAACAACAACCTTAAACCATATTCATAAGCAGAACTTAGAAAGCTACAGAAATTTAAACGTTCGAAGGTTAAGAAGCACGCCTTCAGTACAAAATGTATCATGGGCGCAAAAATTATTTGCGATTTCTAAAGAGATCAACCCTGATATTTGGCTAACAGAAATTCGGCTGGCGGAAGGTGACGGGCGAAGTTCGCAAAAACGTCGCAGGTTGATCATACATGGCAACATTGTATCACCAGGCAGCGGATATATTTCATCCATCAAGGATTTTATGCAAAAACTGAATGATGAAAAAAATTCGTTCAGGAGTGGGTTTGAATCCATAGTATTCAAGGGGGTGGAACTGAGTCGCGATCCACAGGATAAAAACGGGTTATACCGATTTAATCTCGAAGCAAATTTTGTGCGCTAAAAAAATATACTTTAATTGGAGGGATAATATGTTCAATCTGGTCTGGCCATGGTTTTTGCGACATAAAAAAATTGTTGTCTTGGGGGTAATTTGTTTTATATGCTGGTGTTCTGGCTTGTTTTTTTTTAAAGCCATACCATTAAGAGTTGCTTTGGCAAATTTACAGGATTCAATCAGTGAACTATCAAAGGATAATAATCGTTTTAGCAATAAAAAGGCAGAAAATAACAACGATAAAAGCAATAATTTTATAAATATCATACAAAAATCAGAAAATAAATACAAGCTTTCCGTGCATTTTCTTAAGCCTGACATCAAAACATCAAATCTGTTTCACATGGAATTTATCTCGAATTATGATGACCTGTTAAAGTTTTTAGCTGACCTGGAAGAGGGTTCAGTTGTTGTCAGCGGTATCGATATACGTTCCTATGCTGACAAGGCGCATCCGGAAACACAAAAGCATTTGGTCAGTCTGGATTTGATTTGGCAGGAAAGTGAGAATAAAGCAGACAAAGGAGGACTGGAACAGGTCAGGAGTGCCATTGACACCAAAGATTTGCGCAACCCATTCTCCAAACCCATACAAAAGACGGACTCTCCATATGGCCAGCTAGTTGACCTGACAGACAGGCTGGAACTGGGTGCCGTGAATTATCCAAAGGGGAATAATAAGGCTAAATCCGTCCTGCTTGGGAGAATGGAGTGTCGAGAGCAGCAAACATGTATCGGCTACACCCTGATCGCAATCCATCCCGAGCACATCATATTGAAAAAGATGGAACAGGATAGCCAAGTCGAGCAATATTATATTGTCAGACTGCGTAAACAGACATCCAAAAAATAACCCGATCTTTATAACTGCTCAGCACCCTTGCAAGAAAAGCCTGGACATGAAAGCCTTGGTCAGGTGACCGTTCAGAACCCCTTCAAGAAAAACTTGGATATGAAAGCCTTTGTCAGGGCTTCGCCCCGAACCCCACCAGGGCGCTGCCCTGGACAAAGCCAGGGAGCCAGCCCCCTGGACCCCGATGCGTTGCCGGGTGCTGAATGGTTACTGACATGGGGTGTCTGAACGATTACTTTGTCAGGGCTTCCATGACATTGTTACGATTTTTTGGTGGAGGATCCCTTTTTTCCGGCCTTGGGAGCTGTGGCTTTTGGCGTTGCCTTGGCCTCGGGTTCCGTCTGGATGGTCTTGGTCACGGATTTTTTTCGGGTTGCCTTGGCGGGTTTTTTTGGCGCCGCCTCGGCAGCGGGGGGCTTTTGCACCACTTTTCTGGGGGTTGGCGCCGGTGCCTCCGGAGCAGGCGCTGGCATGGCAAAGTCATGGATCAGGATCTCTTTGGCCCGGCGGCAAATCTCCCGGCCATAATCGGTCCATTGTCCCTCGCCCCAATAGCGGAAGCAGCTGGTCTGCGACAGCATGAGATGGTAAAGGGCGTTCCGGTAGCGATGCTCCCGGGAATCATGGTCTGGGCGCAACGCCCTCTCGTGAAACAGGGAACTGACCTCTTCCATGGGGCCAAGGACGTTTTCATAGCCTTTCACCCAGGAGAGGTTGTTGGTCCAGCTGCCGCCATCCACGTGGAAGCCATGACCGGCCTGGTTGAGGGCGGCGATGGCCTGGGCCAATTTTTCCGGGCCATCACCCGGGGCGACCCGCTCCCAGATGCGGCGCTGAAACAGGGGTTGCACCACAGGTAGATCCGTGACCCTGACCCCCATGGCAAAGAGAGCGTCCAAATATTCCGAGACCAGCATGGGCGGGGTGTCGCTGCCCGAGCTTTGGCGCATCACCTCCATGAATTTGGAGGGAAACTCGTTCATCATGACCCCCCCGTTTTCGCCGTCGGCAATCTGGGTGATCAGCGGGGGTACCTGATGGCCGCGCAGATCCAGACGCGCCAGGTTGCGTGCTTCATGGTAGGGCTGCATGTGACCGATCAGCTTGGCATCGCTGCCTTGCGTCTTGATGATGGCAATGATGTCGATACTCTCCCCGTGCGCATTGCGGCACACCAGGCGGTGCGGCACATGCGGTTGCCGGGGATGGTGGCCATCGTGGGGATCCTCGACGGTGTGTTCCTGGACGAGAAGCCACTGATATCCACAGTCGCGCAGGGTTTTGACGAAGGCGTAAGCCACATCGGGATGATTGGGCAGGGCCATCTCGGATGGGGAGAAGCCGCGCACCCGTTCCAGGGTCTCCGAACCAAAAATGGCGGCAAAATGGTGCTGCCAGGCCATGACGTGGAGCCGATAATCCTGAATGGGGGTCGATGGGGCCACCGGATGTCCCCAGGGCGAGCCCAGCCATTCGATGGTGTGGCGTTGTTCCGGATGCCGGGAGAGTGCCACCAGCGCATCGATGACATCGTGCGCCCCCATTTGCCGCAATCCGTGCAGGAGGGTACCGGAATATTCCAGCATCACCCGGGGGGATTTGCCCTCGGCCAAAAGTTGTGGCAAAAATTCCCCCATGCGTTTGTAGCAGTTCAGATACATCCGGGCATTGTAACTGGCGCCGCTGTCGGGGCTGTTCAGCATGTATTGCAGGTTGCTGAGCATGGCAGCGGTCTGCAAGTGGGCGCCTCCTGCCGGTATCAGGGGTTGATGCATGTGCAAGGCAATGGCGAACGCGCTCTTGATCGTCCCAAACTCCCTGGATCCGCCATACTGGGCGAGGTCACGGTTGGCGGCGACAAGTGGGGAGAGGTGTTTTTCTGCGCCACAGATGTTGGGAAGATCACCAACGGTGGGAGGCATGGCAGTCATGGAGGAGACCTTCCATTAAAAAAACGGGAGTGGAGGTTCGGAGGGCAGGGGAGCGCCCTGCCCTCCGACCGGGACAGGCCCCTCTTGTATAACATGGGACGCAAGAAATTGTCCAAAAAACGATGCCGCGCCGGATGCGGCGCAATTGCGGAAAATCAAGCCATGCAGCCGAGTTTCCTTGCCTTGTTTCCATTGGAAATCCATGATGACCTTCCGGGACAGGATGGCAGCGTTTTGCAAGGACGGCGCCCGGGTCTCCAGGTCCAGACAGCTCATGAAGGGGCGGCGTGTGCGTTTTTCTGATGTGGATATCCAGGAAAAATTGAAAAACGGTCAAATCGTGATAGATCCACCGCCGACCGAGGAGTGCATCGGTTCCTTTTCCATCGATGTTCGCCTTGGCAATCGTTTTCAGATTTTTCAGCCACCTCAAATTCCCTACCTGGATTTGTCCGATCCCGGGGGCCCCTTTGCCGTCAAGGCTGGCACCATGCAGGAGGTCGTGGTTGAAAAAGACAAAAGATTTTTTTTACACCCCGGGGAGTTTGCCCTGGGCATGACCGTGGAGCGGATTCGCCTGGCGCACGACATTGTCGGGTGGTTGGATGGACGCAGCAGTCTGGCGCGCGTGGGATTGATGGTCCACATCACAGCACACGCCATCGATCCCGGCTGGGATGGTCATGTCACCTTCGAGTTTTTCAATGCTGGTCGTCTGCCTCTGGCCTTGAAACCTGGCATTCGCATCGGGGCCATCTCGTTTGAATCCCTCAACTCCCCCACCAGCCGCCCTTATGATCGTAAACGAGGGGCCAAATACCAGGGGCAGACGGAACCCTTGCCCAGCCGAATCGCTGCGGATGACAGCACCTGAGGTACATTTTTTCGGGAACTCCGCACGCCATTGGCCAACAAAGAGAGTGACGACGCAAGATGCCTTCAGGTGTCCTGTGAGGGGTGACGGGTGCGTGCGTCACAGGGTTTCATTCCTTTGAAGAAAGAGTTGGCGAGGGGGGCAGAATGCATATCATCGTCATGTCAGCGGAGTGTGCTCCAGTTGCCAAAGTCGGGGGCTTGGCGGATATGGTGTACGGTCTGTGCCGGGAACTGGGGCAGTGTGGCCATGCCCTGGAACTTATTCTCCCCCGGTACGATTGCATGCGGCACGAACATGTCTGGGGCATGACCGTGGCGCGCGACAACCTTGAGGTTCCCTGGTGGGATGGTTTTATACGCTGCACCATCTGGTTCGGCCTGGTCCATGGCATCCGCTGCTACTTCGTCGAACCACACGGCAAGGAGAATTTTTTCAACCGGGGGGCCTATTATGGATTTCCCGACGAAGTGATGCGGTTTGCCTTTTTTTGCAAGGCCGCTCTGGAATTTCTGCTGGTAGCCGACAAACGCCCGGATATCCTCCACACCCACGACTGGCAAACGGCAATGGGGGCCGTCCTGTTGTATGAAATGTATCAACAGCGAGGCATGGAAAAATGCCGAGTGTGCCATACCATACACAATTTTCGCCACCAGGGGGTGACCGGACTCGACATCCTCAAGGCCACGGGCCTCAACCGCCCCAAATATTTTCTTGATCCAGATCGGCTCCAGGATGACAACAACGCACAGGTCATCAACTTGACCAAGGGAGCCGTGGTTTACAGCAACTTCATCACTACGGTTTCCCGCCGCCACGCCTGGGAGGCCCGGTTTTCCGAACAGGGTTTTGGCATGGGCCATGCCCTCCATATCCATCAGGACAAATTCGGCGGCATTCTCAATGGTCTCGACTACGACATGTGGAATCCGGAGAGCGATCCCCTGATCCCACACCATTTTGCCACGGACGATCTCTCCGGCAAGGTGCGCAACAAGGATGCCTTGCGGCAGCGTTTGCGGCTGGCGCCGGGCAACAAGCCTATCGTCGCCCATGTGGGTCGGCTGGATACCCAGAAAGGGGTGCCACTCATCCGCCATGCCCTGTTCACCACCATAGCCAACGACGCCCAGTTTGTGTTGCTCGGCATCAGCCCGGAGTGCAGCGTCAACGACCAATTTTTAGACCTGAAGAGTCAACTGGCCAACAATCCCGATTGCAGCCTGGAAATAACCATCGATGAAGATCTGGCACACCTGATCTACGCCGGCGCCGACATGTGTGTGATCCCCAGCCTCTACGAACCATGCGGCCTCTCCCAAATGATTGCCCTGCGTTACGGGGTGGCGCCCATCGTGCGTGCCGTCGGCGGACTCGCCGATACCATCTTTGATTGGGACTACGCCACGCTGCCCCGCGAACAACGCAATGGCTTCGTTTTCGAACATGCCGACAATCCGGGCGTTGAGTCAGCCCTGTTCCGCGCCCTGGGACTTTACAGGGAGAGACGGGATTTATGGCGGCAACTACAGGTCATTGGCATGAAATACGACTTTTCCTGGCGCAACTCCGCCGGAGATTATCTGAATATCTATGAATTCATCCGGCACAAATAGCTGTCGTTCTCCACCAGATCGATCTGATGCGGAGCGAGATGTAACCGTTCAGTACCCCTGCAAGAAAAGCCTGGACAGGAGAGCCTTTGTCAGGGCTTCGCCCCGAACCCCGCCAGGGCGTTGCCCTGGACGAAGCCAGGGAGCCAACCCCCCGGACCCCGGTTCGCTACCGGGTGCTGAACGATGATATTTTTATGACGAAAAAGAGAAGAACCCCCCCGGTGATCACACCGGTCAGGGTATCCAGGAGGAGTGGCGCTGCCACGGCCAGAATCGTCCCGACTCCAGGTGCGGCACCCAAAAATGAGGTCAGACTCGCCACCAGACCATGCATGGCCGGAATATTGTGGGTGAGAATACCGCCTCCCACCAGGAACATGGCGACCGTGCCGATGACGGAAAGAGACTTCATCAGCCAGGGGGCCATGAGCAAAATGACATGACCAAGACGGCGTGATGCGACAGAAAGGAGTGAATCACCGCGTCTTTGAACCAGGTAGGCGCCACCATCGTCCAGTTTGACGATGCCGGCCACCAATCCGTAGACACCGATTGTCATGAGAGCGGCGACAACCGTCAAGACCGCAACTTGCCTGAGAAATGGCGCTTCGGCTACGCTGCCCAGAGTGATGACCACGATTTCGGCAGAGAGGATAAAATCCGTGCGAATGGCGCCGACAATTTTTTTGCGTTCCAGTGCAGCCAACTCCGTCTCCGATGTGGCGATGGTGCGCACAGGTGTGTCATGGGCGGAGTGTTCTTTGTTCGCCTGCTGGTGATGCAAAGTGTGAAAAATTTTTTCGCAGCCTTCAAAACACAGGTAGGCGCCACCCGCCATCAGCAACGGGGTGATGGCCCACGGCATGAAGGCGCTGATGATCAGGGCCGCAGGAACCAGGATGAGCTTGTTTTTACCAGAGCCGACCGCCACGGCCCAGACCACGGGCAGCTCCCGTTCAGCCTGAACCCCCGCCACCTGTTGGGCATTCAGGGCCAGATCGTCCCCCAAAACGCCAGCGGTTTTTTTTGCCGCGACCTTGCTCATGACGGCAATGTCGTCCAACAGGGCGGCGATGTCATCAATCAGGGCCAACAGACTGGTTCCGGCCATAAATTTTTCCAAACTCCTCCAGACAAAGAAAAAGCGGCTAGAGTTTCATATCTAACCGCTCGATTCACCGACACTTTCATGGTGGGCGGCACAGGGATTGAACCTGTGACCCCTGCCGTGTGAAGGCAGTGCTCTCCCGCTGAGCTAGCCGCCCGTGACTCCATGCCTGGGAGCGGAGTTATACCCGGTATATGATGGGGTGTCAATGCATTTAGGAAACTTGCGATCCTACCGGAGGGGCGTGTGATGACGCAACCAGTTGTTGATTCGGCTGCGATGTGGGCCCTGCTCGACTATTGGGAGGAGTGTGGCCTGCACCTGGCGGGGGTACAGCGGTCAGCCAATCGGCCAGTGCCAGGCTTGCGAACCGCCTCCCCGGCTCGCCAAGCCGAAGAGCGAATAGGTGCGGTGGAACCAAAGTGCCCGGCAAGCATGGTGGATACATCCACCGGGGCCTTGTCGGTAGGGCCCGCGCCAATACCAGGGGGGGATGACACGGCGGCTGGCGCCGTTCCCGCAACAAGGGATGCGCCGCCTGCCGGTGCGGCGTTGTCGGTCGTTCCGGCAAGTGAAACCATGGCCGACATCGCCCGGCAGGTGGTTTCCTGTACACAATGCCGTCTGGCACAAACGCGCACTCAGACCGTATTTGGCACGGGTTCCATGGAAGCACCCGTCGTGTTTGTTGGCGAAGGGCCTGGTGAAGATGAAGATTTGCAGGGAGAGCCTTTTGTCGGGCAGGCAGGAAAGCTTTTGAACCGCATGGTGCAGGCTGCCGGAATGGCTCGGGAATCGATCTACATTGCCAATGTGGTCAAGTGTCGGCCACCCGGAAATCGCAACCCCCTTCCCGAGGAGATGGCGGCCTGTCAGGGGTTTCTCTTCCGCCAATTGTTGCAAATTCAGCCCCGGGTGATTTTTGCCATGGGAAAAACAGCCATAGTCTGTCTGTTGGGCTTGACGACACCCGTCAGTCAGGTGCGCGGCAAAATCCATGACTGGCGTGGCATTCCGGTAATTCCGAGTTACCATCCGGCATACTATCTGCGACAACCTGGGCAAAAAAAAGCAGGTTGGGTGGATTTATTGCGCTTGATCAAGATGCTACGAGATGTGCCATCTGCGCGTCAGGACGAATCGGGATCCAGGGGGCTGGCTCCCTGGCTTTGTCCAGGGCAGCGCCCTGGTG
>JADGBZ010000049.1 GCA_015231175.1 Magnetococcales bacterium
TGAAAAACTGGGATGGAGGTCCAGGAGGAAGGGCTGCGCCCTTCCTCCTGGTGGGATTCGGGGCAAAGCCCCAACAAGAAGGCTTTGCATGTCTGTCCATGCGACCCGGGAAATCAAATCTGGCAACGAAAAATTGTCCTTGCAATGAGATGCATCTCGGTTATTAGCTTCCGGGTGCGTTTTTGGTTTGTTGAGGTCATGCTAGCTGTCACGCCAGAATTTGCGTCGAGGGGTTTTCCATGGATGCACCGATGCAGAGTGCCGGTTGTTTTTCCGGAAATGAACTTGAAAAGATTGAAATATTCCGTGGATTGGCGCCGGAGAAGGTACAGGAGATCCTCGACTCCGGAAGCATTCGGAAGATCAAGTCAGGCGAACTTCTTCTCTCCCCGTTGGTTGCCAACGGTTTTTGGTATATTGTGCTGGAGGGAGAGTTTTCGGTTCACATCGAGTCTCTGGATACCCCGTCCATCCGCACACTGGGGCGAGGGAGTTCCATGGGCGAAATTTCCGTCATGGATGATACACGTCCTTCGGCCTATGTACAGGCCCTGGGAGAGTGCGTTGTTGTGGCGCTGGATCGAGAGACCGCATGGTCGTTGGTGGACCGCATCAACGGCCTGAGTCAAAACCTTTTGCGCATGCTTGCCCAATGGTTGCGTACCAACAACGATCATATCGTGCAGACACGGCGTGAAGTCGGACAGCTCCACAACGAAATCCGGACGGATGGGTTGACGGGAGTTTTCAACCGGCGTTGGCTGAACGAATCCTTGAGCCGCCACCTGGAGCGCGCCGCCCAGGGCGCCATGCCCCCCTTGACTCTGATTATGCTGGATGTGGATCATTTCAAAAGATACAACGACAGCCAGGGGCATCATGGCGGGGATTGTGCCCTGATCGCGTTGGCCCGTACTTTGGCGCAATATGTTCGGCCTCAGGATTTTGTCGCCCGGTACGGCGGGGAGGAGTTTTCCGTGGTGTTACCCGAGACCAGCCTGGAAGAGGCCCGTGCCGTGGCCGAACGTCTGTTGCTGGCCATTCGTGCAACCACTGTCCTTTTGGATGATGGAACACCCCTGCCTTCCATTACCGCATCCATGGGTTTGGCACAAAGTGGCCTTGAGCAGACACGAACCCGGGAAGGGTTGATTCAGGCAGCGGATGCCCAGCTCTATCGGGCCAAGGAGGGGGGCCGCAACCGGGTCTGTGGGTAGGCTTCGGGCACTGGATATGGAAGCCTTTATCAGGGCTTTGCCCCGAACCGCATCAGGACGCTGTCCTGGATCTGCCAGGGAGCCAGCCCCCTGGATCCCGATTCGTGGTCGGGTGATGAAGAGTTACAACTTTTGAAAGGAAATAATTGTATGGTTCCTGTCACGTCACTCCAAGACAAGGAGCTCTTTGGCGGCTTACGCCAGGCCGCACTGGAGCAGCTGGCCAATCACTGCAAAATTGTTGATTTCAAGGATGGCGCCCGGATCATGAGTTCTTTTTCGGGGGAGAGAATCGATCAGATCCTGTTGTTGCTTCGCGGCAAGGTGATGGTGGCCAAAAAATTCATGGATGTCGCCTCAGCCAAGGATATTTCATTCCAGCATATCGACAGCGAAATTTATGGCGAGATCGGTTGGTTGCTGGAAACGCCTCCTTCGGCGGAACTTCTCAGCTCCGGCAACAGCCGCTTTCTGGTTGTCGACGGAAAGAGATTGCGCGAACTTTGCCAGGAAGATACGGAGTTTGGCAGGGAGTTTTATCGTCGGCTGGCCATTGTTTTGGCCAGGCGCACGATCAACCTGACGGATTTAAGCAAGATCGTCGGCGAAGAGAAGCCGATGGTCTTTGATTTTTGAACCCGACTTGCCACAGGCAAGTCCCCATGAAAATCGCCGTTCTGGGACTTAATCATCAGACTGCTCCCGTCGCCTTGCGGGAGCAGATCGCTTTTGACGCCGACGCCTTGCCGGCGCACTTGGCTTCCCTGGTTGCCCTGGATGGCGTTGCGGAAGGTGTTGTCCTTTCCACCTGCAATCGTGTCGAGGTTTATCTCGCCAGCCGAAAGTTGGATGTGGCTATTGCGGAGGTTCGCGACTGGTTGGCCGCGACAAACCGGGTGGTGTTGGAACAACTTTCTCCCCACCTGTATACCTTCCAGGATGCTGCGGCGATACGTCACGGTTATCGCGTGGCAGCCAGTCTGGACTCCATGATGGTGGGGGAACCCCAGATTCTTGGCCAGATGAAGCAGGCCTACCACAATGCAGCCTCTTTCCACGCCACCGGCCCCATTCTGAACAAATTTTTTCACCAGGCTTTCCGGGTGGCCAAGCGGGTGCGCAGTGAAACGGCCATTGCCGAAAATGCCGTTTCGGTGGCCTATGCGGCGGTGACGTTGGCCCGGAAGATTTTTGGCGGGTTGGAAGGCAAGATCTGCCTGCTGATCGGGGCAGGGGAGATGTGCGAGTTGGCGGCGCGGCACCTGACGGCGCAGGGCATTGCCCATGTCCTGGTGACCAATCGGACCTTGCAGCGGGCCGAAACCCTTGCGGCATCCTTCGCTGGTCATGCTTTTCCTTTGGAGCAGTTGGCGGACAACCTCGACCGCGCTGATATTGTCATCTCTTCGACCGGCTCCACCTCCTATCTGGTTGATGTTCCGATGGTCCGGGCGGCGTTGAAACGTCGGCGGCAGCGTCCGATGTTTTTCATCGATATTGCCGTTCCCCGGGATTTGGATCCCCGGATTGCCGAGGTGGAGAGCGCCTTTCTTTATGACATGGACGATCTCAACCGTATCGTCGAGCGCAACCGTCAGGAGCGCCATCAGGCCACCGAGGCAGCCGATCAGATCATTGCTGAGGAGGTGCCTGTTTTTGCCGCATGGATTGACGCGCTGGGGGTTTTTCCCACCATCATTGACTTGCGCCGCCGCCTGGAGGAAATTCGCGACGCCGAGGTAGCCCGGGTCACTGCCAAATGGCCGGGATTGACCGATCCGGACCGCAAGCGGGTCGAAGAGTTGGCCCGTCTGTTGGTCAACAAGATTTTGCACACCCCGACCAGCCGCCTGCGGCAACTGGGGGCGCGGCGGGACGGAGAGACCTTTGTGGACGCTGCCCGGCAGATTTTTGCCCTGGATGCCACCTTTGCCACCGAAACTTCCGCCAACGATGGTACCGATGATCTGGAGTGAGCATGGCCCTGTTTGATCAACTCATCGTCATGACGCGCCGCCACGCCGAATTGGCGGATCGTCTTGGTCAGCCTGCCACCATGGCGGATTCGGCCCTGTTTGCCCGGTGCAGCAAGGAGTTTGCCGAGCTGGATCCGGTGGTGGAGGGGTGGCGGGGATATCAACGTCTGGAGCAGGAGGTCCGGGAGACGGAAGCCATGCTGGCCGATCCCCACGCCGATCCTGACCTTCGGCAAATGGCCCGCGAGGAAGCGGATCTTCTCAAACATCGCCTTGAGGCCCATTTGGCCCAACTGCGCATCATGCTCATTCCGTCCGATCCCAACGACGACAAAAACGTCATCCTGGAGATTCGCGCCGGCACGGGCGGGGAGGAGGCGGCTTTGTTTGCCGCTGACCTGTTCCGCATGTATGCCCGTTTTGCCGAATCCCGTTCCTGGCGGGTGGAAATTCTTGCCAACAATCCCACCGCCCTGGGTGGCGTGCGCGAGGTGATCGCCATGATTTCCGGCCATGGCGCCTATTCGACTTTCAAGTTTGAATCCGGGGTGCATCGGGTGCAGCGGGTTCCCACCACCGAAGCGGGTGGCCGCATCCACACATCCGCCTGCACCGTGGCCATTCTGCCCGAGGCCAGCGCTGTGGATGTGGTGGTGGATGAAAAGGATTTGCGCATCGATGTGTATCGCTCATCGGGTCCAGGGGGGCAGAGTGTCAACACCACCGATTCGGCGGTGCGCATCACCCACCTTCCCACGGGTTTGGTGGTCACCTGCCAGGACGAAAAGTCCCAGCACAAAAACAAGGTGAAGGCCATGAAGGTTCTCACCGCCCGTCTTTACGACCGGGAACAACAGGCTGCCAATGACGAACGGTCCCAACAACGCCGTACCCAGGTTGGTTCGGGAGATCGTTCGGAGCGTATCCGGACTTACAATTTTCCGCAAAACCGCCTGACCGATCATCGTATCAATTTGACTCTGCACAAACTTGACGCCGTTCTGTCCGGTGATTTGGCTGAGGTGGTGGATGCCTTGGCAACGCACCACCAGGCTGAGTTGTTGAGCCGTCTGGGGGAGGAGGCATGAACAAAAACGTGCGTCCCATGCCCATCACCATCATCTGTTTTTTCGGCTTTCTGAGCGTGCTTGCCACGATGGTCATCATTGCGTCTGGATGGCATCGGGGTGGTGGTGGTTGGTATCCGTATTTCATGGGTCTGTCCGCCGGCGTCGGGTTGATCAGCTTTGTGGGCCTGTGGAGGATGCAAAGATGGGCCGTATACACCTATGCCGGCCTGGTTGTGACCAATCAGATTGTTTTGTTGTCCATGGGAGTCTGGGGGGTTGCATCCCTGATTCCGCTTGTGGTTCTCGGGGTGGCCTTTGCCTATCGGGGAAAAATGGCCGGAGGCTGATCGGACATTTTTGGCAAGGGCGCTGAAAGGGACATCTTTCTCCTTGAAAGAGCGAAAAATTTGATCTGATGGGCTCCATGAATGACAAAAACACGTAAAGACAATGCGGTCGTGTTGGGTCTGATGTCTCCCCTGACCGGTCTGGCGGGCATGTACGGCGCCGAGATCACGATGGCCGCGCAGGTGGCTGCCATGGAGGTGAACGAAAACGGGGGTGTGTTGGGCAGACCGTTGCGCCTGGTGATCGAAGATGATGGCTCTTTGCCCCAGAGCGCGATCAAGGCTGCCGAGCGACTGATCGAACATCATGGCTGCACAGCCATGATCGGCACTCTTTTGTCCAATTCACGCATTGCGGTGGCCTACCGGGTGGCCGAACCCAGAAGGGTGCCCTTGCTGAATTATTCATTCTATGAGGGAAGCATCCTCAGCCGTTATTTTTTTCATTTTGCAGCGCTGCCCAACCAGCAGATTGGAAAAATGATACCGTACATGAGGGAAAAATACGGTCCGAGGATGTTTTTTGCGGGCAACAACTATGAGTGGCCACGAGGTTCGATCGATGCGGCCAAAGAGGCCTTGCTGTTGGCCGGGGGTGAAGTGGCAGGCGAGGAGTATCTGCCCATCGGCGTGACGTTGGAGAAGATTGACGCGCTGTTGCAGCAGGTGGCCGAATCGGAAGCCAATGTGTTGGTTCCCTATTTTGCCGGAGCCGATCAACTCATGCTGCTGACCCGGTTTTCGGCGCTTGGTCTCAAGAAACGAATGGCCGTGGTCATGGGACATTTCGATGAGATCATGGCCAGCCATTTGCCTGCGGAAGTGCGTGAGGGGTGTTACTCAAGCAATACTTATTTCATGTCTGTTGCCACTGAAGAAAACAAGCTCTTTCTCGATCGGTTGGCCGCCATGCCGGGAATCACCGGATTATGGCCCCAGGGAAACGGCATTCTCACCAATTTTGGCGAAGGTGCATACTTGTGCGCCAAGGCTTTTGCCCAGGCAGCCAACCATGCCGGCACACTGGAGACCGAGGCTCTGATCGATTCCCTGGAGAGGCTGTCTGTCACCGGTCCCCAGGGGAGCATCCTCATGGACCCGATGACGCATCACGCCAAAGTCAACACCTTTCTGTCGCGTTGTCATGCCGACGGCTCATTTGAAATCATCACGAAGTTTGGTCCCGTTGATCCGGTCATGCCCGAACGCTACAACCATTTACGGATCGATGCGCGGGCTGCACGGGAAGAGGATATCCGCCTTCAATCGCGCATGCTGGAATACATGGTCGAAGGCGTATGTCTTGTGCGCACGCAGGATGGCGTCATAACCTATGCCAATCGGGGATTTGAAAAAATCTTCGGTCATGAGCGGGGAGAGATCATCGGTCAGCCCATTGCGGCGACCTGCGCGGGTACAAGCCAGGCCGTTGATGCGATCGTCCGGCAAATCGAGGCGCATCTGCATCGCAAAGGAGTCTGGGAGGGGGAAGTTCGGAACATCAGAAAGGATGGAACCCCTTTTTGGGGGCATGTCTCCATCACCACTTTGGCGCACGCCGAATTTGGTGAAGTGTGGATGGCCATTTTTCAGGATATCACTGGCCGCAAGCAGGTCGAAGAGGAGTTGTGCCACTATCGGGACAACCTGGAAAAGATCGTTCGGGTCAGGACCGAAGAGTTGGAGCAGGCACGGGATGCAGCCGAGTCGGGCGCTCGCGCCAAGGAGACTTTCCTGGTCAACATGAGCCATGAAATCCGCACACCCATGAATGGGGTGTTGGGCATGGCCGAGTTGATTCTGAAAACCCCCCTCACGGAACGGCAGCGCCATTATGTCCAAACCATCCAGCATTCCGGATGCACCCTGCTGAGGATCATCAATGATATTCTTGATTTTGCAAAAATTCAGGATGGTCGGTTGTTTCTGGAGGTGCTGCGTTTCGACCTGGACGAGGTGCTCGGAGATGTGTGTGACATCTTTTTGCAAGAGGCGCAGCGAAAAGGCATCGAGTTCCACTTCGATTGGTTCCATGAGGGAAAGAATCATTTGTTGGGAGACCCTTATCGACTCAGTCAGATTCTGTTCAATCTGTTGGGCAATGCGATCAAGTTTACCGATCAGGGGTCGGTTGGTTTGACGATGAATATCGTCGAGGATCGCGATGCGGATATCGTGCTGCGTTTTTGCGTGACGGATACGGGAATCGGCATCTCTGCCGATTATCAAAGCCGGATGTTTCAGAACTTTTCCCAGGAAGATCCTTCGGTGGCCCGCCGGTTTGGGGGGAGCGGGCTTGGCCTCGCCATCACCCGGCAGTTGGTGTCGCTCTTCCATGGAGATTTGTGGTTGGAGAGTGAACCCGGTCGCGGATCGAAGTTCTGGTTTACAGCTCGATTTGGCAAGCAACAACAGGGGGATATCCGGGAAATTGCGAATTGGAACCGGAACCGGAATCAGCTGGCTCTCTTACCGGAAAACAGTCATTTCACGGGGCGGGTTCTGCTGGTGGAGGATCATCTTGTCAATCAGGAAGTGGCGATGACGATGTTGGAGCAGTTTGGATGTTTCGTCACCATCGCGGTCGATGGTCAGCAGGCGCTGACTTTGGTGCGCGAGACGGTTCCGACTTTCGACATCATTTTCATGGATTGCGAAATGCCGATTCTGGATGGTTTCGAGACAACCAGACGCCTGCGTCAATGGGAAAGACAGACAGGGAGGTTGCCGATTCCCATCATCGCCCTGACCGCCCATGTCTTGCAGAAGAGCCGACGCCAATGCGAGGCAGCCGGTATGAACGACTTTCTGCACAAGCCACTGAGTCAGGCGGACCTGGGAGCTGTATTGCATCGCTGGTTGCCCCACGATATCGTGAACGATGTGGGAGCCGGAGATGTGGTTTCCGGTCCACCGGTCGCCACTCCTCATGGCGTGACGCAACCGGAAGGCGTTGAAGGGAAGAAGGAAGAGTCGGCAGACGAGGTTCTGGATCCGGTTATCGTGGGACGCATTCTGGATCTGTCCCGGAAGGGCGCCGCCGGATTGCTGGGCAAAATGGTGGAACACTATTTGGCGCGCACCCCGGAGTTGCTGGATACTCTGAAGCAGGCCATCGAGCGGGAGGATGCCGAGGGGGTGCGCGTTGCGGCGCATACCCTGAGATCCTCCAGTCTTACCATGGGGGCTGTCCGTCTGGCCGAATGGGGACGGATCATGGAGTCCGGGCATGCGGACTTTTCATTGGTACGCCAGCATTTTCAACGAAGTGAGACCCTGTTTGCCGAGGTCGGGCAGGCATTGACGGCATTGTGTTCCGCATCTTCGCCGGGAGGTTTTCCTCATGCAACAGACCGATGAGCTGCCACATCCTCTGGTATTGATCGTGGATGACGAATTTCTGCAACGTCTTCCCATGCGAGAAGCGCTGGAACAGGGGGGCTTTCGCGTGGTTGAAGCCGAGGATGGGTTGCAGGCCTGGCAGATGTTGCGGCAGGAGCTGCCCGACGTGGTGATTACCGATGTGGTCATGCCCGGGATGGATGGGTTCGTACTGTGCGAGACCATCCGCCGGCAGAAAAAATTGCGGCACCTGCCCATTGTGTTGGCCACCTCTCTGGATGATCTGATTTCCATCGAGCATGCCTATCAAACGGGAGCCACGGATTTTATCACCAAGCCGATCAACTTCGGGTTGTTGGGGCATCGGATGCGATACATTCTGCGGGCTGCGCGTACCGCCCAGTCCCTGGCGGAACGAGAGCTGGAACTGCTGCGCACCAGGCAGGAGATCATTCGGCGGCTGGGGCAGGCGGCGGAATACCGGGATAACGAAACCGGAAAACACATCCAGCGCATGAGCCACTATTCCTCCCTGATCGGACGGGCATCCGGTCTGGACGCGCACGACCAGGAGTTGTTGATGCAGGCCTCCCCCATGCATGATGTCGGCAAGATCGGCATTCCGGACAGCATTCTGCTCAAACCGGGAAAATTGACCGATGAGGAGTTCACGGTCATGAAGACCCATACCCTGCTTGGCGGGCAATTGTTGGATGCAGAACCTTCATTGCTGATGCGTACCGCGCACACCATCGCCCTGTCGCATCATGAACGATGGGATGGAAGCGGATACCCGAACGGTCTGAAAAGAGAAGAAATTCCTCTGATGGGTCGTATTTGCAGCCTGGCAGATGTCTTTGATGCGTTGACCTCCAAACGTCCCTATAAACAACCCTGGAGCGTCGGAAGAGCCGTCGAGGAAATCAAGAGATGTTCGGGCGCCGCATTTGATCCAAACCTGGTGCGGATCTTTTGTGAAATTTTGCCAGAGATATTGAAAATAAAGGATAATTTTCCTGAACCGGATGAAGTCGAACCGGTCAATCTATTTTCGGAAAGATTTCCTGGAGCAGGCGATGATACACCCGGGTCAGTCGCTCCAGGTCGGCGATGGGGCACTGTTCGTTGATTTTGTGCATGGTGGTTCCGACCAGGCCGAATTCGACGGTCTGAGGGCAGACCCGGGCAATGAAGCGCGCATCGGAGGTGCCGCCACCGGTGGAGAGTTGTGGATCCGATCCTGTGGCAGCCTGCACTGCCCGGCGCAAGGCGGCGAGAAAAGAACCTCCAGAGGTTTGGAAAGGGAGCCCGGTCACGGCGAGGTCAAGGGTATAGGTCAGACGGGCATCCTCGGCTGCCACAGCGGTATCGAGGATCTGCCGCAGGGTGCGTTCCAGGGTGCCCGGGGTTTGCTCGGTGTTGAAACGAATGTTGAAGGCCGCCATCAGGCCATCCGGAATGACGTTGGTGGCCGGACCACCGGCCTGGATGGAGGTCAGTTGCAGGCTGGTCGGGGAAAAATCGGCGTTGCCGGTATCGAACACATGGTGGACCAGGGGGGCCAGGAGGGTCACAGCGGCATGGATGGGGTTGATGGCCAGATGGGGATAGGCCACATGGCCCTGAATGCCTTGCACCCGCAGGCGACCGTTCAGGGAACCACGGCGGCCATTTTTGATGCCATCACCCAGGGTGGCTGTGCTGGTGGGTTCACCCACCAGGCAATAGTCCAGTTTTTCACCACGGGCGCCGAGCCACTCCAGGATGCGGACCGTGCCATCCACGGCATCTCCCTCTTCGTCACCCGTGACCAGGAAGGAGAGCGAGTTGTCGCGGGCAAAGTCGGGACGTTCGGCAAGGAACCGTGCCGTGGCGGTCACCATGGCTGCCAGGGCCCCTTTCATGTCGCAGATTCCCCGGGCGATGAGCTGGCCATCCAGGATCGTGCCGGCAAAGGGGGGGGCCTGCCAACGCTCCTGATCCCCGGGGGTGACGACATCCGTGTGGCCGGCGAAGCAAAAATTTTGTCCGGTGTGGCCCAGTCGGGCGTAAAAATTTTCCACCTGGCCGAATCGGCAGCGATGGATGGCAAATCCCATGGCTTCGAGATGACGCAGCAAAATCTCCTGGCACCCGTGATCGCTGGGCGTGACGGAAGGGGATTGTACCAGGTCAATGGCCAGGGCAACGGGATCGGGAAGCATGGCAGCAACCTGTGGCAGGCGGTACATCTATTGTCTGAGAGAGTCCTGATTTTCCAGGAACCATTGGTAGGTTTGGCGCAACCCTTCAGCCAGGGAAATTTGGGCCTGCCACCCCAGCGCGGTCAGTTTGGCGACATCCAGGCGTCGGCGGGGCGTCCCATCGGGTTGGCTCAAGTCGAAGCGCAGTTCGCCTTCGTAGCCAATGGCTTGTTTGACCAGCATGGCCGCTTCGGCGATGGTTACATCCTGGCCGCTGCCGATGTTGAGGAAGCAGCATTCTGGTCTGGTGACCTGGGCGAAGGGTTCGTCCGGGATCTGCATGACGAAGACTGTAGCAGCCGCCATGTCGTCCACATGGAGAAATTCCCGGCTGGGGCGACCGCTTCCCCAGATCTCCACACTGGGTCTCCCCTCCAGTTTGGCCTGATGGCACTTGCGCAGCAACGCCGGCAGGACGTGGCTGTTTTGGGGGTGAAAATTGTCGAAAGGTCCGTACAGATTGGTCGGCATGACCGACCGGTAACGGGTACCATACTGACGGTTGTAGGATTCACACAGCTTGATACCGGATATTTTGGCCAGGGCATAAGGTTCGTTGGTCGGCTCCAGGATACCCGTGAGCAGATCTTCCTCCCGGATGGGGACATGGGCAAATTTGGGGTAGATGCAGGCACTGCCCAGAAAGATCAGGCGCTGCACCCCGGCGCGCCAGGCCTCATGGATGACATTGGCCTCGATCATTAAATTTTGATATATGAATTCAGCAGGATAGGTGTTGTTGGCGTGGATGCCGCCCACTTTTCCGGCGCAGAGTATGACATGGTCGATTTTTTCATGCCGGAAAAAGGCGCGCACGGCATGTTGGTCCACAAGATCCAACTCGGCGTGTGATCGTGTGACGAGGTTGTCGAATCCTTGTGCCCGCAGGCAGCGAACGATTGCCGTACCCGTCATTCCCGCGTGGCCTGATACGTAAATCCGGGAGTTTTTGTCGATGGGTGTCATACCGGCTCCGGGGTAGTTTTTGGCGTATGGGTGCGTGGGGAGAGTGGGAACTTGTGTTGCAAGGTGTTTTGGAGCAGTCTGTTCTGCATGGTTTCACCTTGCGTGCCACTCCTGGAACGTACCTCATTTGGGTACAACCTGCAACGAATCGGTCCAGGGGGGGGGAAGCCCTGACAGAGCCGTAACTGTTCGGCACCCGGCAACGAATCGGGGTCCAGGGGGCTGGCTCCCTGGCGGGTCAAGGGCAGAGCCCTTGCGGGGTCCGGGGCAGCGCCCCGTTTTGTTTTTGTACGCCCCCCTTCTCCCAGGCCTTTTTTGCGCTGTTTGCAAAAAAGGCCCAAGGGGCGGGCCTTGGTCCGCCATCTGGCGCGTCTTTTTGCGCCAGATGGCGGACACATTGCAGGTTTGTAAAACCAGGGGTTAACAGCATGCGATTGTCCATGCGATTGCCCATGCGATTGCCCTGGACATGCGTGCCTCGGGAAAATGGTGCCAAACGGTTCCAGCTGGGTTAGTATGCCGGCAGGCCGCATGCTGGCAGGTTAGTTGCCGTGGCGCACGGAAGGAGTGATCTGGGTCATGACCCCTGAAGTCGTGCAAAATCTTGTTATTGAAGCGATCAGGATTGCCTTGCTGATCTCCGCGCCCATGCTGCTGACGGCGCTGGTGGTGGGTATCGTCATCTCCCTGTTTCAGGCGGTGACCCAGATTCAGGAGATGACTCTGACCTTCATTCCCAAAATTTTGGCCACTTTTTTCGCCTTGATCCTGACCTTGCCCTGGATGATGATGAAATTGACCGACTATTTTCGCAGTTTGTTGGAATCCGTTCCCCAATTGATTGGTTAGAGACCGGACTGGCGACCATTCAGCACCCGTAACTGTTCAGAACCTTTTCAAAAAAGGCTTGGGCATGAAAGCCTTTGTCAGGTTTTTTTTTCAAAAAAGGCCTGGGTATGAAAGCCTTTGTCAGGGCTTTGCCCCGAACCCCACCACGACTCTGTTCTGGACCTGCCAGGGAGCCGGTCCCCTGGACCCCGATGCGTGGTTGGGTGATGAATAGTCACTCGGACTGAAGCAAGGAGTTCCGCATGGATCCTGCCGCGCTCATGGATTTCCTGGGGCTCTCCACGGGTGAAGTGGACCGGATGCTTCTGGTCATGACCCGTATCAGTGGTTTGTTTTTGGCGGCCCCTTTTTTTTCACGTTCTGCGGGGCCGGTTCGCATCCGGGTGGTGTTGATTCTGGCTTTGACCATCGTGATTTTTCCTTTGGTACCGCCCTGGTCTGGTGAGGGCAAGGGTGATGCGGGAGCCATGGTTCTGGCCGGTGCTGGCGAAATGTTAATCGGCGCCATGATTGGCCTGATCACTCAGTGGGTTTTGATTGCGGCGCAACTGGCCGGCAACCTGATTGGTTTCGAGATGGGACTCTCCATGGCGCAGATCATGGACCCCACGTCGGGCATGCAGGAGAACGTTGTTTCCAACCTTCTCTATTTTGTGGGGCTGATGTTGTTTTTGATGGTGGATGGTCACCATATGCTTTTGGAGGGGATCATTCGTTCCTTCAAGGTGGTGCCGCCGGGGTCGGGCATGCCGGATGGGCAGGTTTTTCTTCAGACAGGTCTGGCCGGTGTGGTGCGGTTGTTTCGTTTGGGGTTCATGATTGCCGCTCCGATGCTTGTTGCCTCCAAGTTGCTCTACATTGGTATGGGTCTGATCAATCGTGCATCGCCCCAGATGCAGGTTTTTTTCATGGCCATGCCCCTGGCTCAACTGCTTGGATTTTTAATCCTCGGGTTATCCATGGCCATTTACTCCGACATCATGGCCAAGGAAATTCGGGCCTTTATTTCTCTGGCTTTCAGGTTTGTGGGCATGTAGGCCCCGCACACAACCACCGGCGCGTGACACGGGAAGAGGGAGTTTCCAAGCATGGCAGGTGACGCCGACAACGACGCAAAAACCGAAGCCCCGACCTCCAAACGTCTTCAGGAGGCCAGGGACAAGGGGCAGACTGCCAATTCCCGGGAGGTGCCGACCGCCCTGATTCTCCTTTCCGCCCTGACGCTTTTCATTTTTCAGGGGCCGGGTTTGTGGGAGGCGTTGCGGGGAAAGATGGCCTTTTTTTTGAGTGGTCAGATCCACGATGACCTGACCGAGGCCGGCGTCATCGCCTTGTTGCGGGATGTCCTGACTCTGGTGTTGGGGGACATGGGGCCTTTTTTTGCCGTATTCATTGTGGCGGGTATTGCCGCTTCGATTATTCAACATGGTTGGATGTTCACTCTTCAACCATTGGCGCCCAATTTTTCCAAGGTCAATCCATTCAGTGGACTGAAACGTCTCTTCTCGATGCAATCCGTGGTCGAACTTTTCAAGTCCATCATGAAGATGAGCCTGGTGTCGATCGCCGTTTACCTGGGCATCAAGGACAGCAGCCTACAAGTTCTCACGCTTACCAACAGCGATGTGCCGACGGTTTTGGCCGTGTTGATGAACGACTCTCTGGCCATCCTCTGGCGGGTGACATTGGCTTTTCTGATTCTGGCGTTTATTGACTTTTCATATCAAAAGTTCAATTATATTAAAGGATTAAGGATGACCAAGCAGGAGATCAAGGACGAACTGCGCCAGACGGAAGGTGATCCCATGCTCAAGGGTCGCATCCGGCAGGTGCAACGGGAGATGGCGCAGCGCCGCATGATGCAGGAGGTTCCCAAGGCGGACGTCGTCATCACCAACCCGACCCATTATGCGGTGGCCTTGCGTTACACGCCTGGCGAAATGTTGGCCCCCAAGGTGGTGGCCAAGGGGGTGGATGCCGTTGCCAGTCGCATTCGGACCATAGCCGGAGAGAACAAGGTTCCTTTGGTGGAGAACCCCCCGTTGGCGCGGACCCTTTTCAAGGATGTGGATCTGGATCAGACCATTCCGCCGGATTTGTTCAAGGCGGTGGCGCAGGTGCTGGCCTATGTGTTCAGCCTGCGAGGGAAACGGAACAGGGTGGGTTGATGGACGCCACCCACGTTTATGATTTGGCTTTGCGCTGTTTGGCGCAGCGCCCCCATGGCATTCAGGAGTTGACCCGCAAGTTGCATCGCAAGGGTGCTCCTCGGGAGTTGGTGGCGCAGGCCATTGCGCGGTGTTTGGAGCAAGGCTATCTGAATGATGCCGCCTTTGCCGAGGCGTTGACCCGTGACCGCATGCGGAATCGGCAATGTGGGCCGTTGCGGGTGCGTGCCGACCTGCGCGCCCGTGGGGTTGCGGAGGCCGATGCCGCCACCGCTCTGGAAAACTTTCTTGTAGCCACCGATCTGGTTACCCTGGCCAGGGCTGCGCGGGACAAACGGTTCGGCTCTGTTCCACCTTCCGACCGGGTGTCTTTGAAGAAACAGTACGATTTTCTCGTGCGGCGCGGGTTCGATGCCGATACCATCTGGCAGCTTTTGGGTTGATCTGCAACGGGGAGATTTGTGGTGGGAATGACCGGAAGTGATATTCGCCGAAGATTTGTGAGCTTTTTTGAACGCCATGGTCACCGGCCTGTAGCCTCCTCGGGCCTGGTGCCGCGCCATGACCCGACCCTGCTTTTCACGAATGCCGGCATGGTGCAGTTTAAAAATTTGTTTCTGGGGCAGGAGCGACGTGATTACACCCGGGCGGTGACGGTGCAAAAGTGTGTCCGGGCCGGCGGCAAGCACAACGATCTGGAGAATGTCGGGCGCACCCCGCGTCATCACACCTTTTTTGAGATGCTTGGCAACTTCTCTTTCGGCGATTACTTCAAGGCCGATGCCATTCCTCTGGCCTGGCAGTTTGTTACGGGAAAGCTGGGTATACCTCCCGAGAGGCTGCTGGTCACGGTTTACGCCGAAGACGATGAGGCGTGGCAGTTGTGGCGGGAGAAGGTGGGGTTGCCGAGCGACAAGATCATTCGTATCGGTACCAGCGACAATTTTTGGTCCATGGGGGAGACCGGTCCCTGTGGGCCCTGTTCGGAAATTTTTTATGATTATGGACCCGAAGTGGCGGGCGGTCCTCCCGGTTCTCCGGATGGGGACGGGAATCGTTTTGTGGAGATCTGGAACCTGGTTTTCATGCAGTTCAACCGGGATGCCGGGGGCCATTTGACGCCACTTCCCAGCCCCTGTATCGACACGGGTGCCGGGCTCGAACGCATGGCAGCCGTGGTGCAGGGGTGTACCAGCAACTTTGACACGGATCTTTTTCAGCCCTTGTTGCGGGCCGCCGCCGCCCGTTGCGGCATCGACTATGCCACATGCAGCGAGACGGAGCGGATCTCGTTGCGGGTCATTGCCGACCATGTACGGGCTGCCGGTTTTTTGATTGCCGATGGTGTTCTGCCCGCCAATGAGGGGCGAGGTTATGTCCTGCGCCGCATCATGCGTCGTGCCATGCGGCATGGTCGCATGCTGGGTCTGGAGCGGCCTTTTTTGCATGCCCTGACGGGAACGTTGGCCCAGACCATGGGGGAGACCTATCCGGAGTTGGTTGCCCAGGGGGCGACCGTGGCCATGGTGGTGGAAAATGAAGAGAAGCGGTTTGCCACCACACTGGGATCCGGGTTGAAGCTTTTGGACCAATCTTTGACTGGTTTGACGGCGGGTGGCGTCCTGGATGGCGAGGCCGTTTTCACGCTTTACGACACCTATGGCTTTCCCACCGATCTGACCGCCGACATTGCCCGTGACCGGGGCATCACTCTGGACATGGACGGTTTCAACGACCGCATGAATGCGCAGAAGAAACGTGCGCGTGCTTCCTGGTCGGGTTCGGGGGATCTCCGGGTGGCTGGTTTGTATCACGAGTTGCTGGAGAGTTGTGCCGCGACCGAATTTCTTGGCTACGATGCTGATTCCGCCCAGGGCATGTTGCAGGCCATCATGCTGGACGGTGTGCGTGCGGAGCGTGTCGTTGCCGACCAGGAAGCACAGATTGTGGTCAATCAGACCCCATTTTATGGTGAATCCGGCGGACAGGTGGGAGATACGGGTGTCATCACGGCCCGGAATGGCCGTTTTGAGGTGTTGAATACCCAAAAACCGCTGCCTGGTCTTTTTGTGCATCATGGTCGCATGCTTCAAGGCGCCCTGGCAGTTGGCGACGATCTGACCCTGGAGGTGAATGCCAAGCGCCGCAACATCATTCGTCTGCACCACTCCGCGACCCACCTGTTGCAGCATGCCCTGCGCCAGGTTTTGGGGGGACATGTCAAACAGGCGGGATCCATGGTTTCAGCGGAGCGACTCCGCCTGGATTTTTCTCACTTCCAGGCCATGACGCCCGAGGAGATTGACCGGGTGGAAGATATGGTCAATGCCGCCATTTGGGCCAACGATCCCCAGCGCACCACGGTCATGACGCCGGAGGAGGCTGTTGCCATCGGCGCCATGGCCCTTTTTGGGGAAAAGTATGGTGAATCGGTCCGTGTGGTCCGCATCGGCGAATCCTTGGAACTGTGTGGCGGCACCCACGTTGCCCAATCCGGCGAGATTGGCGTCATGCGCATCGTTGCCGAAAGCGCTGTGGCAGCCGGGGTGCGTCGCATCGAAGCCGTTTGCGGTCCCGTGGCCCGCCGCAGCTTTGTCCAGGATGGCGAGGAGCTGAAAAAGGTTGCCCGCCTCCTGAAGGTGGGTGTCTCTCAGGTGGTCGAGGGGGTGGAGAAGCTTTTGGCTCGGCAGAGGGAGCTGGAACGTCATCTTGAAAAGGCCAAATCCGCCATGTCCGGCAATATTGTCGATGATCTGCTGGGCCAGGTGCGTACCGTGGCGGGCTTTCCTCTGCTTGTAGCACGGGTGGAAGGGGTGGATCCCAAGGGGTTGCGCGACCTTTGTGATCGTCTCAAGGAGAAGCTTCCCTCCGCTGTGATCCTGCTGGGTGTGGCGGCGGAGGGGAAGGTCTCCGTTTTGGCAGGCGTTACGTCTGATCTCACGGCCAAAATCAAGGCTGGTGATCTGGTGCGTTTTGTGTCAGAAAGGGTGGGTGGCAAAGGGGGGGGGCGCCCCGACATGGCCCAGGGGGGCGGCACGCGCCCCGAACAGCTCAACGAAGCCCTGGCTGCCCTTCCCGCCTGGATTGAAAACAAGGAAAAGTGAGGATCCGCCATGAACGCACCGCCTGAAAGCGCTTCTCTCGGCAAGGAAAATTGCCCCCATTGCCAACAGGTATTGAAAAGATGGTTGGCGCCCCCCATCAATTTTTCCGATGGTCTCGGCTATGGCGCCGATGCCCTCCTGGTTTGCTTCAACGATACGTGCCCGGTCTATGTCGACGGGTGGAATACCATGTTCGATCGTTACGGACGGATCGGTTCCATGCGCTTCTGGTCCAACCCTCAAGATGGCGACAAAGGTGTTCTTCCCGTGGCGCACAAGGATGCCTTGCGGGGGGATATCGTCGAGGAGTGATGACCGCAGCCATGCGGTTTTGGACATGAAAGCCTTTGTCGGGGCTTTGCCCCGAACCCCACCAGGAGGAAGGGCGCAGCCCTTCCTCCTGGACCTCCATCCCAGTTTTTCAATCGTAAGCCTTTGTCGGGGCTTTGCCCCGAACCCCACCAGGAGGAAGGACGCAGCCCTTCCTCCTGGACCTCAGGCAGCTTGTGCAATCAGCAACCGCTCCAAATCCTCTTCAACCTTTCCGGTCAAGGTGAGATTGAAATTTTTCACCAGGAAGTCAAGAATGGCATCGTTGACAAACTGGGGGGCCTTGGGACCAATGTGAATGTTCTTGATCCCCAGACTCAACAAGCCCAGCAGGATGATCACGGCCTTCTGTTCCATCCAACTCAACACGATGGCCAAGGGCAATTCAGCCATGGGTGTCTCCAAGGCCGCACTGAGCCCCTGGGCCAAATGAATGGCGCCATGGCTGTCGTTGCACTGCCCCAGATCCAGATACCGAGGCACGCTTGTTCCGGGCACGGTTCCAAAGTCGATGTCGTTGAAGCGAAACTTGCCACAGCTTGAGGTCAGAATGACACAATCCCCCGGCAGGCTTTGCGCCATCTCCCGATAGTAGTCCCCCCCCCGGCCCGGGGAATCACATCCTGCAATGACGAAAAACTGGCGGATCCGCCCCTTTTTGACCGCATCCACCACGGCTGGAATCACGCCTGTGATGCCCAGATGGTGGTGACCGGTCCGCAAGGTGGCGTCAGAGGTGAAACCCGTGACTTGGGGCAACGCCAAGGTGTGCTGGATCAAAGGTCCAAAATCGTTGTCCACCACCTTGCGAATGCCGTCCAGTCCGGTCACCTTGTAACCGTAAATGCGCTCACCGTAAGTGTTGCCCTTCTTCAAGGGCACGATGCAGTTGGTGTTGACCACCAGGGTTCCCGGCCACTTCTCCATCAATTTGCTCTGGTCGTGCCAGGCTCCACCCACGTTTCCCTTGAGATGAGGAAATTTTCTCAATTCAGGATAACCATGGGCGGGAAGCATCTCCGAGTGGGTGTAGACGTTGACGCCACGCCCCTCGGTAGCCTCCAGAAGCCCCTTGAGCATGGAGAGATTGTGCCCGGAAACCAGGATGGCATGCCCCTCGGCCCGATTCTGGCTCACGACTACCGGTGTGGGAACGCCCAGGGCAGCCGTGTGAGCCCCACTCAACAGGTCCATCGCCTGAATACCGGCAGAACCCACCTTCATCAACTGCCGGATATGGTCGTCAAAACTGAAATTGACGTTGGTCATGGTGAAGTACAAAGTCTCGCTGATCACATCATCGATGCCATGGGTATCGGCTCCCAACTCCCGAGCATGTTCCCGATAGGCGGCCAGCCCCTTGAGGCCATAGATCAAGGTATCCTGCAACCGGGCAATCACCGAATCCTTGCCGCAGGTTCCCAGATCCTGGCCGTTGGAGCCGCATCCATGGGGGGCGCTCATGGCGCACTGGTGACAAAACATCTCTAATGTGCTCTTTTCTTCCTTCTTCATGGTCAATCCCTCTGACAAAACGGACAGATCATGAATTGAAGCCGATCCGCCGGAATGAATGGGTGGCAAACCTGTTGTGTGCCACTGTCTGGGAGGGATCATGGGGCTAGCGACCCATGGCCGTGTTGATCCAGGTCATCGCTTGCCCTTTTTTCCGGGTATAGGTTCAACACCCACCTGTCAGCGCCCTTGCAAGAAAAGCCCGGGTATGGAAGCCTCTGTCAGGGCTTCGACCCAAACCCCACCAGGACTCCGTCCTGGACCTGCCAGGGAGCCAGCCCCCTGGACCCCGATTCGATGACCATCTCCCTTTCGCCACAAACCGGACAACCATGACAATGACGAGCATGCGGGGTGCTGCTTATGGACAACACGGAAAAACCTGGAGAATCAAACAGAGGCAGAAAGGGCATCAACCCCCTGGAACAGGTGCGCAGCAACCCGCTCTTTTCCTCTCTGAGTCAAGAGGCATGGGAGGGTCTGTTGCCCCATATGGCCACTCTCCGTCTCTCCCCTGGTCAGGCGGTTTTCTATCAAGGAGATCCTTTTCGTGGGTTTTTTGTCCTGCTCAGGGGAAGCGTGAAACTGTTTCGGCTTGCGGTGGATGGTCAGGAAAAGGTGATCGAGCTGATCCGGTCGGGCCAGACCTTTGCCGAAGCGATCCTGTTTTCCCGGGGAGCCCTCTACCCGGTCAGCGCCGAAGCCACCGAGGAGAGTCGCCTGCTGCACATCGCTGCCGCTCCCTACCGTAAAATTTTGGAAGATTCTCCCGAACTCTGTCTGAACCTGCTCTCCGGAATGAGCCAAAAACTCCATCAACTGGTATTGGAGATCGACCGGCTCACCCTGCAACACGCCCGGGAACGACTGCTCTCCTACCTGCTCCAGGAGGCCGGCTCCCAAGGCCTGGGAGAAAACATCGTCCACCTGCGAATGACCCGAAAGATTCTCGCCTCGCGCCTCTCGGTACAACCGGAGACCTTGTCACGTCTCTTCAAAATGTTGAAACAGGAAGGGCTTGTCGAAGAGAGTGGCAAGACTCTTCGTATCGTCGACATGGAGACCATGCGGAGAGCGTTGGAGTGAGCGACCACCTTTTGCCCATCCGCGTGCAACCCCGCGCCGCCCATGAAAAAATCATGGGTTTGCACGAGGGTCGTCTCAAGGTGGCCCTGCACGCCCCGCCGGTGGATAACGCCGCCAACCAGGCCCTGTGCGCACTCCTGGCCAAGGCCTTCCGGGTGCCCAAAAGCAACGTCAGCGTCATCAAAGGGGAAAAATCCCGCGAAAAACTGGTCAGAATCACCGGCGCCACCGACGCGGTCATTCAGAGTTTCAAACATCAATGGGGATTTCAAGAAAAGAAATAAAAATAACCTGAAACGATTGAAAAACTGGGATGGAGCTCCAGAAGGAAGGGCTGTGCCCTTCCTTCTGGTGGGGTTCGGGGCGAAGCCCCGACAAAATCTTTTATGTCCAAGCTTTGCTTGAACCAGTAAACCGGCTCAACCAATAGACTGCTCAACCCATTCGTAAAGTTTCGACTTGGGCAGGGCTCCCATCTTGGTCGCTTCAATCTTGCCATCCTTGAACAGCATGAGGGTCGGAATGCCCCGCACGCCATAACGGCCCGGCGAGCTGGGATTCTGGTCTATGTTCAGCTTGACGACCTTAAGCTTTCCTTTAAAATCAAGCGCCATGGCCTCAAGGGTCGGGGCAACCTGCTTGCAGGGACCACACCACTCGGCCCAAAAATCCACCAGGACTGGTAAATTCGACTTCAAGACATCCTGTTCGAACGTGCCGTCGGAGGAATCGACAATGTTCTCGCTCATTTCGGTCATGCTCCTTGTTCTGGTCTGGTTTCCGCCCGCAAAGCTTCCTAGGATGAATCGGTCCCATGACGTTGTCAAGATCCGGCAACGCCCCAAAACCACCCCCACTCCCCGCTTTACCATGACGCAAAAACCGCCCGGAAACCGGGTGGGATATCGCCACACAAGGGTTTACCTTTGACAGAGGTGGAAACCTTTCTGTAGGATGGCGCCTCCCCGAAAGCGCGGTTAGCTCAGCCGGATAGAGCGTTGGCCTCCGGAGCCAAAGGTCACAGGTTCGAATCCTGTACCGCGCGCCAATAAAAAAGGCTTACGCCATTGAAACGCCAAAGCCGGATGGCTTGGTGTGGCCGTCGACACACCCCTCTTGGTAAATGATGCGGAAATCGCCCTCACGGATGCGGTATGTGTCGCGTAATCGGGACAATTTCAGACACCTGGAAGGACGCGGATTCTCCCCAAGATGACGGATGGCTTGGACGATGCGGGCCTGGGTTTGCGCATCCAGCTTGCGTATTGATTTGGAAAAGTTGCACGCACTTCTTCAGAACGATTGAAAAGAGTGATGCCGCAACAAAAGCTGCCCGTGCCCCAGCGCATAACTTTCCGCTACGGCACGATGCACGAATGCGATGCCACGCGCAACGGCCTCCAGCATGGGCATCCCCTGGGCCAATCCCGTAGCCACGGCAGAAGCGAGCGTGCAACCAGTGCCATGAAAACCAGGTCCGGGACGCCGGGGCGAGGTAAACCAGTGCGACTCCTGGCCCGCGACAAGAAGGTCATGGATGATCTCTCCGGGTTGATGACCACCGGTCAACAAGATGCTGCCCCCGCCGCCTGCCAGTTTTTGGGCCGCCTGCTCCATGGTTGCCGGGGAGGTGATGACCATACCGGTAAGGGCCTCCGCTTCGGGTATGTTGGGCGTCAGGAGGGTGACCCGGGGCAGCAACGCCCTCACCAGGATCTCCATCCCCCCGTCCTGCAACAGGGAACCCCCACCGCCAGCCGCCAAAACCGGATCCGCCACCACGGGCACGTCGGGAATGTCGCGCAACACCTCGGCCACGGCGGCAACAATGCCGGGCGAGCCCAACATGCCCAGCTTGATGCAATCAACCCCCACATCCTGCAAAACAACCCGCATCTGCTGCACCACCCACGCCGGATCCAGCGGAAAAAAAGTGTAGAGCTGCCGGGTATCCTGGACCGTGATGGCCGTGACCGCCGTCATGGCGTGGCCCCCCAGGGCGGTTACGGTCTTCAGATCGGCCTGCAACCCGGCCCCGCCTACGGGATCCGATCCCGCCACGATCAAAACCCGTCCGCCATGCAGGGCGTTCATGGTAGTGCTTGTCATTTCCCTGCCGCCTGTGTTAGTGGATGTCACCCGGTTCCCGTCCCCCTCTTTCCCGTATTATGCCCGAAAGGGTTGATGGTTCGTAACTGATTCTGCATTTGCAACCATTCACCACCCGGCAACGCATCGAGGTCCAGGGGAGTGGCCCCCTGGCTGGGCCTGAGACGGAGTTCTGGTGGGGTTCGGGGCGAAGCCCTGACAAAGGCATCCATATCCAGGCCTTTTTTTGGAAGGGTGCTGAATCGCTACCTGCATTTTTTACTTTCATGGCAAAGCTTTTTTTGCAAGGATGCCGAGGAGAAAATCATGCCAAAAGTGTTGATCGCTGACAAAATGTCCCCCAAGGCCGAAGAGGTTTTTCGTGCCCGGGGTTTGGAAGTGGATTACAAGCCGGGCATCACGCCCGACGATTTGAAATCCATCATTGGCAACTATGATGGCGTGGCCATTCGTTCGGCAACCCGTCTGACGGCTGATTTGATCCAGGCAGGCAAAAGGCTCAAGGTGATCGGGCGGGCCGGCATCGGTGTGGACAATGTGGATATTCCCGCCGCATCCAAGCATGGGGTGATCGTCATGAACACCCCTTTTGGCAACACCGTCACGACAGCGGAACACACCATCGCCCTGACCCTGGCCGCTGCCCGGCAGATTCCGGCGGCCACCGCTTCGACCCGGCAGAGCAAATGGGAAAAAAGCCGCTTCATGGGTCGGGAGCTTTTCCACAAGACCCTGGGCATCATTGGCATCGGCAACATTGGCGCCCTGGTGGTGGAGCGGTTTCTCGGCCTCAAGATGCAGATTCTGGCCTATGACCCGTTCATCAGCAAGGAGCGCGCTGAAGACATGGGCGTGGAGTTGGTGGACAATCTCGACGCCTTCTGGCCCCGTATCGATGTGCTCACCGTTCACACCCCCATGACCCGCAACACGCGCCATATCGTCAATGCAGCCGCCTTTGCCTGCATGAAGGATGGCGTCATCATCGTCAACTGCGCCCGGGGCGGCATCATCGACGAGACCGCTTTGTATGATGCCCTCAAATCCGGCAAGGTCTACGCCGCCGCCCTGGATGTCTTTGAAAAGGAGCCGGCCAAGGATCATCCCCTCTTCGAGTTTGACAATGTGGTCCTGACCCCGCACCTGGGGGCCTCGACCCGTGAAGCGCAGGTCAATGTCGCCATCCAGATCGCCCAGCAAATCTCCGATTACCTTCTGAGCGGAACCATCCAAAACGCCCTCAACATTCCCTCCGTCTCCGAAGAGGAGCTGCCCAATTTACGGCCCTTCCTCAACCTGGCCGACAAACTGGGCACCACCCTCGGGCAACTTACCGAAGCCGGCGTCAAAAAAATTCACGTCTCCTACGAAGGCGAGGTGACCAAGCTCAAACTCAAGCCGATCACCAACACCATCCTCAACAGCATCCTCACCCCCATGTTGGAAACCGGCGTCAATCTGGTCAACGCCCCCCTTATTGCCGAAGAACGGGCCATCGAGGTGGTGGAGAGCGTGCATCCTCGTGCCCGGCAAGGGTTTACCTCCCTGATCAACGTTACCATCGTAACAGAGAAACGCGAGCGGTCCATCTCGGGCACGTTGTTCAACAGCATCCAACCCCGTGTCGTCTCCATGAACAACGTTCCCATCGAGGCCACGCCGGAAGGCAATCTTTTATTCATCGCCAACCAGGATGCGCCAGGGCTCATTGGTCGGGTCGGCACCATTCTGGGTGAGGCCGGGGTCAACATTGCCAACTTCCATTTGGGCCGCATGGCCGTAGGCGGGCACGCTATCGCTTTCATCAACGTCGATCAGGAAGTTCCCAACGCCATCATGGCGACGCTGGCGCGGGTAGAAAATGTCCTGGAGGTCAAGCAGGTGCGGTATTGAGTTGCGCTTTTCAGGGGTTTTTATGCACAGGAAAAATATTTCAATCGTGCAGCGGATTTTCCTGTTCCTGACCATCGTTGGATTTTTGGGCGCTTGCGGTGGTGGCGGGGATGGAGGCGGCAACAGTGGCATCACCGTTGATTTATGCAGCAGTGAGGGGATCAACTGCCCTGCGGCTCCATCCGCATCCAACACGGGCCGGTTCATCGATGCGCCTGTACAGGGTCTCAGTTATCAAACCACGCCGGGCAATTTGTCCGGAACGACCGATGGCAACGGTTCCTTCCGCTACAATCCCGGAGACACGGTGACCTTCAAGGTGGGCCAGGTCGTGCTGGGTCGTGCCACCGGGGCTGCCACGATCACCCCGATCACGCTGGGTGGGGCAGGCGCCACGGCAATGACCCCCAGTGTGGTCAATATCGCCAGTTTTCTGCAATCCCTGGATCAAAACGCCGGCAAAAGTTCCACCATAATCATACCATCGGCGGCACAAACGGTATTGGCGGACACAGCCAACTCCTGGCTGGTTACCAACCTGAACGCCGACTTTGCCCAAGGCGCCACGTCGGCCCATTTTGTCCGTGATCTCAACAATGTTGTCGCTCTTATCCCCGGAACGAACATCGTCAGTGCCCTGGCAGCGCAGACAGCCATGGTTGCATCTCTGACTGCCAACAACATCCCTGTATCCAGCACGTCCGCAAACACGGCAACGACCATAGCCAGCACTGGTCAACTTATGGATGCGCCCGTGCAGGGAGTCACCTATTCGACCCCCACCTTGTCGGGCGTAACGGACAGTCAAGGCACGTTTCAATACCATACCGGAGAGCCGGTATCTTTCAGTGTTGGCCAGGTTTTCCTGGGCAGTACGACAGGGGCATCCGTCGTTACCCCGATCTCCCTGGGCGGGCCCGGGGCGACATCCGCAACAGCTTCCGCCATCAATATAGCCACTTTTCTCCAATCCCTCGATCAAAACAAAGGGGGTGTGTCCAGTATTGTCATTCCCTCTTCTGTCGCTTCGGCATTGACGACAAGCAATCCAGTGCTCGGAGCCCATGTATCCGCGCTGAATGCGTCAAACAATTTGAGTTCAGTCTCCACCGTCATGCCTCATATTGTCAGCAGCGTCTCTTCGCTCTATCCCAACGGGGCGACCTCTGTCAGCGCATCATCGGCTCAAAATGCCATGATCGCCAACCTGACCGCCGGCAACGTCTCCCTGACCTATGCGCGGCCAACCTTTTCTTCCGTCAACTCCGGAACATACTCCGGAACCTATGCATCCGTCGCCAACAGCACCGGAAGTTCGCACGATTCCGGGACGTGGACCATGACCATCAACGCATACGGCGATGTCAGCGCCACCCTGGTGAGTGGCGGCACAGGCGGCTCCTCCACCAGCGCCACCGGTTATGTGGATGCCTCGTCCAACGTTTATATCTCCAGTGGCAGCCTGTACAAATATTTTGGAACCCTTCGTCCCAACAGCACCTTTCCCAGCGGCACGATATCCGGCTCGTTGAACGATGGTACGGATACCATCACCATCGAGGGTGATATATCCGGCAATTTCTCCACAACCTCCGTTGCGACAGTTGCCACAGGCATCTCTTCCGCCAATGGCACCAACGTCACGGCTTGTGGAACAACGCCCGTCGGCACCGGTTGCGTCACGGTTGCCAACTGCACCGACGGCGCCAACCTCATGCAGGGTGGCCTCCCATCGGGTTACACGATCACTTCCCTGGCGATTGCCTCCAAAGTCAATGCGACCTGTATGGTTACGGCGACCGCAACAAGTGCGACGGCAACCTTCACTTTGACCGGTACGCCCTGAGGTCAAAATATCGGGGTCCGGGGCAGCGCCGCGGTCCGGGGCAGCGCCGCAGTCCGGGGCAGCGCCCCGTGCTTTTTTTACGAATCCGGGTCCAGGGGGCTGGCTCCCTGGTGATGGGATGGACCCACCCCTCTTCAAATTC
>JADGBZ010000050.1 GCA_015231175.1 Magnetococcales bacterium
GGGGTTCGGGGCGAAGCCCTGACAAAGGCTTTCATATCCAGGCTTTTCTTGAAAGTGTGCTGAATAGTTACGTTTTATTTAGAGTGGCATGGCCACCTGGATATCAGGGGATGTGCGAACAGGGGGGGGAGTTGAACGTCATCGGCTTTGCTGCACCCAGTGGGACTGGAAAAACCACCCTGATGGAGGGAGTGATCGAGGTGTTGCATGTCCGGGGGTTGCGGGTGGCGGCGCTGAAACACGGACATCATGCGGCTGATCCAGACGTGCCAGGCAAGGATACGCATCGGTTTCGCCGCGCTGGCGCCGAGAGTGTGTTGTTTGCCGGACCAGGTTTATGGTTCATGGTTCAGCAATCCCGGGATTCTGCTCCTGGTCTTGAGGAGCATCTTGCCCGTCTGGCTGGTCACGACCTGATTCTGGTGGAGGGTTATCTGGATCATCCCCACCCCAAGATTGCCATTTATCGGTCTACTGCGGCACGGGCGTGGCGGGAGCGTTCCTGGCAGAACATTGTGGCCGTGGCATGCGACAAACCGCCTCCCGAGGCGTTACCCGGGGTTCCCTTGCTGCCCCTGGATGACCCGGGGAGTGTGGCCGAATTTATTTTGGCGTTCATCGGAGGGTATGCCGCTGGTTGAACCGCGCCTATCCGTTCCTCAACTCCGTGTTCAGCACCCACCCAAAAAACGATTGAAAGACTGGGATGGAGGTCCAGGAGGAAGGGGTGCGCCCTTCCTCCTGGTGGGGTTCGGGGCGAAGCCCTGACCAAGGCTTTCTTGTCCAAGTTTTTCTTCGCCTTTTCATGGTGATGGGGTGCCACAGACGGGGCATTCCGGCAGGCGCACCCCCCTGACCCGATGAAAGATGCCATCCAGCAGGTTGATCAGAAGGGTTTCGCCGGCCCGGGTGTTGCCGATGCCGAGCAAAACTTTCAGGGCTTCCATGGCTTGCAGGGATCCAACCACCCCTACCAGGGCGCCGACCACGCCGGCGGTGGCACAGGTTGGGTTGGCGGCGGCGTCCGGTTGTTCAGGGTAGAGGCACTGGTAGCAGGGGGAGGTTGGATCCAACCCGGATTGCAGAAGGGTCACTTGACCGTCAAACCCCAGGACCGCCCCTGTAACCAGGGGACGACGGATCCGATGGCACAGGGCATTCAGCAGGTAGCGTGTTGAAAAATTGTCGCAGGCATCGACCACCACATCGTGGGCGGTGATCAATGTTTCGGCATTTTCTTCATCCACCCAGCCATCGACGGTTTCCACGCGGATTTCCGGGTTGAGCGCCCGGAGGGAGGAGGCTGCCGAGGTTACTTTGGCCTGTCCGAGTCGGTCGGTGCCATGGATGATCTGTCGGCCCAGATTGGACAGCTCCACCCGGTCTCCGTCAACCAGGGTGATGACTCCCACGCCCGAGGCGGCCAGAAAGCAGGCTGCGGGACCGCCCAATCCTCCGGCGCCTACGATCAGGGCGGTGGAGTTTGCCAGTCGTTTCTGGCCGGCCTCTCCGATCTCCGGCAGCAACATTTGTCGTGAGTAGCGTTCGCGCACGGCACGGGATTCCAGAGAAAAATTTTGGGTCATCGGTACACTCGGGGCTGAACAGGATGTTGAAAAAAAGGTGACTATTCACCACCCTTGCAAGAAAAGCCTGGAGAGGAAAGCCTTTGTCAGGGTTTCGCCCCGAACCCCACCAGGGAGCTGCCCTGGACCCGCCAGGGCGCTGTCCTGGACCCGCCAGGGAGCCAGCCCCCTGGACCCCAATTCGTGGCCAGGTGGTGAATAGCTACCAAATGCGATGGCCCTGGGGTGTTGATCAGGCATGGAGCCATGGTCGGAAGCTGATGTCATGGTGTTGTGCCTTGGCAGTGAAAAATGCCGGAATCACCGGCTGCCAACCAGGCATCGTAGAGTATTTTGTCTTCGGCCCGATCCAGTTCCATCCAGAGGCCATCCACCGCCACGGTGCCGATCTGCCACCCTTGTTGAATCAGGCGGGCCAGCAGACCGGTCATATCCAGCCGCCTGCGCACATCTTCCGGCAGTGTTTGCAGGTATTTTTCCGCACGTTGCCATCCGGATGGGAGGAAGTACAACAATCCCATGAATTGGCCTTGAATCGTGTTGATATCATCCGTGCGTCCGCCGATTTCCAGGAGTGTGCCGTTGGAATCGACCCGGAAGGTTTCCGCGTCCGCGAGGGGGTTGGCAAAGCGGGCCTCCCAGATTTGGCGCCAACATTGGTGTGAGGTGATCACCAACTCTCCCGGGGCAGCCTGTAATTTTTGCAGCATGGGTGCTGTCACCACGATATCGGCGTAACAGACGACACAGGGATATTGTTGCAACCACGCCCGGGCATGGGTCAGGGAGACGACCATGTTGGTTGCGGCCCAGTCGGGGTTGTGAAAGGACGTGGGCGCTTTGTCGGCCAGCGACTCCGCCTGATAGCCGGTCACCAGAGCGACCTGGTGGATGCCTGCCTCCCGGAAGGCGGCCAACTGCCAATCGAGGAGGGTACGCCCGCCCAGGGAGAGCAGGCATTTGGGTTGTGCTGTTGTCAACTCTCCCATACGGCTGCCGCGACCGGCGGCAAGAATGATGCCTCTGGTGTCCATGGCAAAAACGGCCTCCAATTGGATGGGTATTGAATTTGGATGGTTATCCAAAAAACTCCTTGAAGAAACGGGTATCCCAACTTCGGAAGGGTGTGAGTCGTTCCGGGTGCCACATGATGCCGCAGATGGGTTCATGCGCATGGCGGATGGCCTTGACGACGCCGTCATCGGTCCATGCCCAGACGTGCAGGGGCGCATATCCTGCCTGCAAGGGGAACCCGGCATCCGTTGGCGACTGGATGCTGGAATCAACCTGTGCGCCAAACTCATGGTAGCTGTTGACGGTTGCCCGGCAGCTGTGGATGAGGATTTCCTGCACCGGCTGCACATGGCCGGCCACCTTTTTCAGGGGAACTCCAAACTGGTCGAGGAGAAACTGCATGCCCCGGCAAACACCGAGAACCGGAAGGCTTTGTTGCCGGGTCCAGTGGAGAACGCCTGTTTCCGTGGCGTCTCTTTCGGGGGCGTCGCCCTGTAGGGATGCCAGCGTGTTGCCTCCAGTGAGGAGCAGGCCCTGGGGTTGGCAGGCTGCCAACAGAGCAAGGGCGCTCTCGGCCTGATTGGGCAGGAGCAGGGGAAGATATCCGCAGATGCGCAGAAACGCCACCCAGCGCTGGTCGAGGGCATCGCGCCGCTCGGACACGGACGGATGTGTGTCAACCCTCTGGGTTACGGCAATCAGCTTCATTTTGGCACGAACCATGCGTGTTTGACCTGCCGCCGGGATGTTTGCGCAGGCATTTTTTGCGGAGCGGTGTGTCGAAGACGATAAAATTTTTCACTTGGTAACGCAACGGATTGGCGATTTTCTCATTTTTCCACCAGGTGTCCCATGCAAAGATTCAAGCTTCCCGAGAAGGTCGTTGCCATTCTTCATTATGGTCGGAGCGGCAGCGAGTTGATGCAATCCCTTTTGGAGGGGCATCCCAACATCATTTCGATATCGGGAGACATTAATAAATTATCCGAGTTTCATGCGACATTCATTAAAAAATACCCCGATTCAGGCGGGCTTGATGTGAGGGTGTTTGTGAAAGAATTTACCCATGTGTTTCATGGTATGTTTGATGCGAGGCATTCCAGCGAATATAATGTTGATGCGGTCGCTTTTAGTAAAATTGGAAAAAACCACGATGAATATTGTGGTGTCAATCCCGTTATTTTTATCAAGGTATTTGCAGATTTGATCACGGAGTATCGGGAGGATTTTAACAAGGGTCTCTATCTCAGGGTTCTGCATGTGGCTTTTCACTTGGCGCTTGGCAGGAATTTGCTGGACGACATGGTCATCGCCTACCAGTTGCACTATGTGGACCCCGGATTGGCTGATGAGTTGGTCAAGGATTTTCCAGATGTCTTGTTTCTCCATACGGTTCGCGACCCTTTGCAAAGTCTGGGATCGATCATGCGGGCCTGGCTGACGCCCAGGTTGTCGAAACCGGGTGTCGCACCCGAATCCATCAAGAGTGTTCCTCCCTTGCTGATCCTTCAATTGAGAAACATTTTCCTGGGTGGCACTCCCTTGTTGTTTAATTACCGGCATCGCTCCCGGGCGGTTCGTTTCGAGGATATCAAAAACAGGCCGAAAGAGACCATGGAACAGGTCTGTCGCTGGCTTGACATTCCTTGGGACGATGGTCTGCTGGAAACGACAACCGAAGGAAAACAGGCCTGGGCATCGGGGCCATACTTGAATGAGGTTATTACGGGTTTTGACAAGGCTCCTTTGCAGAGGCAGCATCGCGAATATTTCAGCTGGTTTGATCGTCTGCGGTTACGTACATGTCTCAACACAAAAGAGACTCGGTGGGGATACGATCCTCCAGCCCTGTTTTCCAATCGTATCTTTCAAATTTTCATGTTGTGCATGATTTTTTTCCCGTTTCGTTTTGAAAAAGAGCATATGCGGGTGCTGGAAAAGGACCGCATCAAGACTTGGTTTTCAATTCGGGGAATTTTACTGCGAGCCTGGCATCGTTCCAGGCTGCAAGATCTTTATCCGGATATTCCACTCTTGGAGGCTGATACACCTGTCGGGTTCAACCTGGAAACAGAGGAGGTCATCGACGCCTATTCGGCAATCCTTGAGAAAGTGATAACGGAGAAAGGAGAGGAACCCTCTTCGTTTTTACGTCGACTGGTTGCCAGATTTCCTCATCTGCCGGATTTTTTATACTATCAAGCCGTTTTTCTATCCAAGTGTGGTCGATTGGACGAAGCAAAGAAGGTTTTGTTGGTTGCCGAACAGAAATTTCCGGAGTTTGGTCCTCTGCTCTGGGTTGCAGCCCACATAGCTTTGACGGAGGGTGGAGCCAGTCTGGAAAAAACCAAAAGGGTGGCGGAAATACTCGGCGAGGCTTCCCGGATGACTTTTCCCATAAGACTCTTCAAGGTCAAGGCGCAGGTTTTTGTCGACTTATGCAAGATGTTGATGGCCCAAGGAAGAATGAAGGAAGCTTTGCAAGCGGCTGAACAGGGTGTGCGTTTCTTTCCGGTTTCCGAAGTGCTTTGGTCTTTTCTTTGTGCCTGTCTGGAGCGTCTGGGGCCGGAGGGGGATCAGCAAAGGTTGGCTGATGTACAGGACATCATAAAGACCTTGTTTCAGTCGAAAGCTTAGACATGAAGTTCCGAAAAAATTTTCATGGCAAAGTTTTTTTTGAAAGGGTGCCGCATCGCTGCTTTTGATATCAATTTTTGGCTTGACGGCATGGTTTGAGGGCGGGTGTCCATATGAAAAAGATTAAATTACCCGAAAAGGTGCTCGCGATTATCTATTATGGGCGGAGCGGAAGCGAGTTGGTCCAGACACTCCTGGAAGGGCATCCGAAGATTATCACAATTGCTGGAAATGTTGGCAGTCTGGCTCAATTTTATGACTCCTATGTTGATGTCAGTGGTAAGGTTGACATGGGAAAGATTAATCACTTTGTTATGATGTTTCTCGACTGTTTCTGCAGCATGTTTGATACCAGACACGCAAGTTTGTATAGCAACGGGGTTGATTTTGTAAAAATGGGGCGTGATGGTCGCGAGCATCTTGGTGTTGACCCTGTTGTCTTTATCAACAATTTCACCCGAATCATGCGTGAAAATGTCGAATTTATGGATAAAGGTGTATATTTAAAAGCTTTGCATATTGCATATCATATATCTCTTGGCAGGAATGCCCGTGATGATATGATTATAGTCTATCAATTGCATTACCTGGATGCTGATAATGCCCCTGCTTTGATAACGAGTTTTCCTGACTTGCTTTTCCTGTTTATGATTCGCGACCCGTTACAAAGTTTCGGGTCCATCATGCGTACCTGGATTTTTCCGAAGATATTAAAATATAACGCCAAGAATCAAACAGACGACTCTGTTATTTTGAATATTATTTCGCAGTTTCATCAAATTATGCTGGGTGGTGTGTATCCGTTGGCAGATTATCGTGATCGCACCCGTGCGGTTCGGTTTGAGGATATAAAGACAAGACCGAGAGAAACCATGCAGAAGATTTGCCATTGGTTGGGAATCGCCTGGGATGATTGTTTGTTGGAAACCACCTTTGAAGGAAAGAGACAATGGAGTATCAATCCGCATCTTGGTGATGTTATAACCGGATTTGATCAAACTCCGCTGCATAGAGTTTATCACGAATATTTTAGTTGGTTTGATCGTTTGCGGCTTAACGCATTTCTCTATGAAAGACAGGTTCATTGGGGATACAGGCATAATATGTTGTTTACAAGCCGTTTTTTTCGGTTTTTTATGCTGTGTTTGATTGTTGTTCCATTCCGGTTTGAATGGAAGATATTTTGCAAGGTCGACAGGCTCCATTTTAAAATATGGGGCTCCTTGAGAAGCATTCTATGGCAATCCTGGCAACAGTCAAAATATCGTGGTCGAGCGGATGTTATTGATCTGTTGGAGGAGGGTGTATCGGTTGGTTTTAATAATGTCTGTAAAAGAGCTATAAACTATTATATTGCAGTCGCTGATGGAGTTATCTCAAAAAATGATTGTGACGATGAAGTGTTTGATTGTCTATGCAAGCTTGTTGACAGGTTTCCGGGTGAACCCAATTTTTTATATTTTAAAGCGTTGTTTATGACATTATCCGACCGTTATGATGGAATGGATGAAGTGTTGCAGAAAGGGGAGTGTCGATTTCCTGATTTCGGTCCCTTATTGTGGGTGTCTTCCTACAACGAAATCAGGAAGGATAGTAGTCGAGCTGGATTTGAGAAGGCCAGCGTTTTGCTCAAAAAAAGTTGCCGGGCTTTTTTCCCGGAACATCTTATGCCAACCAAAGAGCAGTCATATTGCGACCTGGGGAAATCTTTATTATCTCTTGGAAGATGGCAGGAGGCGTTGCAGGAGGTTGAAGAGGGGTTGCGCTTTTTCCCCCATTCGCAACAATTGTGGACGGTCTACGGCCAGAGTTTGGCGCAACTGGATGGGCATATTGACCAGGGAAGATGGGCTGCCCATCAGCAAATCGTCGATATTCTGTTCCAGGAGAACCGTTTATAAAATCACTGCGGAGGATACCTTTGCCATGAATCATACAGCACCAGGGTTGCGACATGGTGATTTTACCGGTCTTGCTGAAAATTACGGCGCATTTCGACCCGCATATGCGGAAAGTGTCTTGGTTGCCTTGTTGAATTTGTTGGACAAACCCACCTCCGACCTGGATGTGATTGATGTGGGGGCCGGCACGGGCATCTGGACGCGCATGTTGGCTGGAAGGGGGCTGCACTCCCTTGTGGCTGTCGAACCCAACGATGATATGCGTACCGTTGGCCAAAAGCAGAGCACTACGCAGGAGATCATCTGGCGCAAGGGCAAGGGAGAGGAGACAGGGGAGGCGCGTTCTTCCGCCGACCTCGTGACCATGGCGTCTTCTTTCCACTGGGTCGATTTTGACCGTGGCTTGGCAGAATTCCACCGCCTCCTGCGTCCACACGGGCGTTTTGCCGCCCTTTGGAACCCCCGTTACCTGGAAGACTCGCCACTGCTGAAGGGTATTGAGGCCACGTTGCACGCGATGGTTCCGGAACTTTCCAGGGTTTCTTCAGGGCGTGCTGGCCTGACCCACTCCTTGACAGAAAAGTTGCGCCAACGTACCGACTTTACTGATGTGGTTTATATGGAGGCTTTCCACAAGGTCAGCCTGACCCCGGAACAATATCTGGGTGTCTGGTGGTCTGTGAACGATGTTCGGGTCCAGGCGGGAGAGGAGAGATTCTCTGCGTTCATGGATCATGTGGCAAAAAGTGTCGCTCACCTCACCCACATCGAAACGACCTACCAGACCAGGCTTTGGACCGCCAGGAAAGTGGGGTAGGCGTGGGGGGAATGGTCGAACGAGTCATCAGGAAGGCCAAAGGCTGGAGTGGGAGGGCGGAATGGTCACGAAAAGTGAACACTTCAAGTCATGTCGGTTGGTCCACTAGGGGGAAGGGCGGCGCCCTTCCCTGGTCGCCTGGGTCCACGCGCAGGGCGGGGCATCTCCTTGCTTGGGGAGATCGTTGGTGTCCAGCCGGGGGAGTTGGTAGGGGTGGGAAAAATCGGTCACCAAGCCTGGCCGGGTCGTCAAGGCGAGGCGGCAGCCCGGGATCTCCCGCGCCACTGCGACACTTCGGGCATCATGGCTTCCGTAGGGGTAGTTCATGATCCACGCCTGGGGGGGGGCGCCGTGAATCCGGGTCAAAAACTCCTGGGAACGCAGCATTTTGTCCCGTTGATCGGCTTGGGAGAGATGTTCCATCCAGTTGTGTCGCACGCCGTGACCTCCTACGCTCATGCCGGCGTCGATCATCGTTCGTAATTGTTCTTTCGAGAGATAAAGCTCTTCGGCAAAGCCTGCCTCGTCCTCGGTGACATGCCGACGGAACAGCTCGCTGGTTATCTCCCAGGCGGCATCGCGTGGCAACACCTGCTGCAACAGGCGTTTGAACTGGATGGTGCGGGCATCGTCATAACGGGCTGCTCCGGGGTTGCAGGCGGCAAGCAGCGCACCAACGGGGGGCAGGGCATGGGTTTTCTCGCCGATGGCCAGCAGCGCCAACAGCTCGTCGAACAACTGCTCCAAGGGAACCCTGCCGGCCAGGATGTGATGCACTTTGTGGACGATCATCACCCATCTGTTCTCCACCGCCTCCACGATCGGGAAGAAACAGCCGGTCAACCCGCGTGCCAGGAGGCGGGGTAAAACGACATCGTAATGGTCTCGCAAGCCGTCATCGAATGTCAAAAGACAGGCGTTGTTCGGCAACGCCGCGCCTTGGTCGGTGAGCGCCGCCATGCATTGGTCCTGGCTGCAAATTTCATAGTGACGTTGCAGATAGTCCAGTTGCCCGTCAAAGTGGCGCGTCAACAGTCCCTTGATGCCGGGCCATGGCGTGTTGGGCAGGTCGCGCACATAGTGGTACATGACAATCGTTAACATGTTGACAATTTATCCATCCCAGTCACTTTTGTTGTCACTATATCAACACCCGGCAACGAATCGGGGTCCAGGGGGCTGGTTCCCTTGCAGATCCAGGACAGAGTCCTGGTGGGGTTCGGGGCGAAGCCCTGACAAAGGCCTCCATATCCAAGCTCTTCTTGTAAAGGGTGCCAAATAGCCACCCTTTTGTTTACACCATGATGCGCACCTGTCTGTTGGCGCAATCCATCGCCAGGACTCTGGCTTGCGACCATTCGCGGAACAGGATCTCCCCGGCTCCGATGACAGCTGGTATACCCAACTCTCCGGCCCGAATGGCCATATGGGAATTCACCCCGCCAAACTCGGTGATGAATCCGCCAATGCCGTGCGAGAAGAGCCAGTCATAACCGGGGTCGGCATTGGAGATCATCACCACGTTCCCTTTCAACTTTTCGTGGGGAACGTCCTCGCGGACGACCTCGCCCACGACATTTTCCAGGGTGATGTAGTTGGGATGATCCACCGGAACCTGAAAGTGGTAGATGTCATCGGGTTGCACGATCAGGGGTGGCAGCGAAACGCTTTGGGTGATCGCATAGCGTCGGCGTCCCTCGGCGATCGAGTTGGCCAGGGCAATCGCCGGATCTTCGCTGCCGGAGTAAAGTCGATGGATTACGCCAATGTCTGCGAAGGAGAGGTCTTCCCGCGTGAAACCGAACTGTTTGGCATACGCTTCCAGCAACTGCAAGGCTGTGCTCAAACTTTTGGTGAAGATGAACTTGGCCTGCTCCCGCCCCTCGATGGCCCCCTGGATGAATGTGAACAGACTGAGAACGTCGTGATCGATGCCATGTTTTTTCAACATGCTCAGGATCTCTTGCATTTTGCCCAAGGTCAGGGAGAAGGGTTCCTGGTGTTCGTGGCACTCCGGTTTGCCTGGTTTGCCGGAGTGGTTCCGGGATGCCCAGTCAAAATAGAGCGTCGGGTTTTCATCGTAGCGGGGGGAGAGAATGTTGTAGGTGCCTGGCCGCAGGTGCCCGTAGCGCTCAAGAAACGCCTTCTGGCTCAAGGTGTGGAAATCTTTTCCCATATGGGAACTGATGGATTGCAGGGATGCCATGAACAGCGTGTGGTCCCTGGCGGACAAGGTTCCGACCTGGACCATGGATTTGAGCATCTGTACGGCGATGAAGCCCGCACGCGCCAAACCGGCAAAGGGGAGGGTGCCGTGACGCTTGCAATCTTCCAGGATCCAATAGATTTTGCTGAGCAGATCCTGTTCACTCGTCACAATCTTGTTGAGACGCTCTTCCAATCCCAGAACCCGGGTGATGTCCCCTTTCCAGAGACCGGCCTCTTCACCGATGATCCGGTTGGTCAATTTCCGGAGGCTTTGTTCCAGGGTTTTGATCTCCTGCCGGGAAAAACCATGATCGTGCAAGACCAGTAGTCGCTCCGGCAGATCGAAGGTGTAACAGGAGTAGATGACATCGAACTCCACCTTGTCGTGTTGGTGGGGATTCTCCTCCAGGCGATCGATGTAGTGGTTGACCAGGCGTTCGGCCAGTCCCTCGGGAACGTCCGCCGGCACAAAGGAGTTGAAACTGACCCGCACGTCGATATAGGGGAGGCCGGCGAAATCGATCAGCAGTGGAAAGCTGCGCAAATTTCGATAGCCATAATTGTCCCTCTGGTAAGCCCAGATTTGATCGGTCACCAACTCCTTGTAGAGGGAGAGGGCCAGAAGCCGGGGACGGACTCCGATGATTTCGGCTGGATTCCAGTCGGGCATGATGCCGAATATGGAGCGCCGCCCAAAGAGATAGGGGTGGGGTTGGGTGTGGGTGGTGATTTTTCGGTGTATCTGTTGCAGAACCTGTTGGTGTTCCTGTGCATGGGCCAGAAATCCTCCCGCCCGATGCAGGGAACGCACCTGGAACAGATACAGATCACCGGTACTGGCCACGGCGAACTCCACGTCCAGGGCATCCCGGTCGAACAGGGTTTCCAGCTCCTGCAACAGGAGGAGCAACCTGCCCCAGGGTTCCGGCGGCGGCGACGGGGCATTGCGTGCAAGGAAGCGGGTTTGCAAATGTTGGCCGCTCCCCGAGGTGACGCTGTCCGTGCCACCTGAATCGGCATCGTAGTTGATGACGTAGTAATGGCCGCCGTTGTTGGGATCCCGGGTGAAAGCCACGCCGCTCATCTGCACGGAGGTCAAAAAAGGTTGGACAAAAATCTGATCCTCTTGCGAGTTGAAGGGGAAAGAGGCCATGACCTGTTCGATGGCTGCGCTCAGGCCATCCCGGCTCACCACGTTGCCCACCGAGGTGAAGTGACCGGCCATGGAGGTGGCATCCGTGTCTTCGGACTGGGCGGAGCTGCGCACGATGAGTGGACCCAGGGACCATGGCGTGGCCAGCAGGCGCTTCAAGACTTTCTTGGGAGTCTGTCGCCACTGGCTGGCGGTGAAACAGTGCTGAGGCAAAATTCGGGCATTTTTGATGCGATTCTCCAGCATCGCCAATGTTTCCGCCTTGGTTCCGAATTGAGCTGCCATGGGATACCTCTGCTGTGATATCAGGTACTCTGGGTCATCCAGATGCGGGTGGTAAGCGCGTACTCCACACTTTGGGCGGGCAACTTTTTCCCGTCGTTTGTGGGCATTTTCTTCCGGTTTTGGCCATGCTGCCGCCCTTCGGGCGCCCGGTTTCATCGATCGGTCGCATTTTTTTCGACTCTTGCCAGCTTGACTGGCCATGACCAGGGAAGCACCAGCATAAAATACGCCAACCGAAATGCGGGAGATCGCCGCATTGTTGGGTTGGATCGTGTTGAATGGGGGGAGAGTGTGGTAGAGTTGCCGCAACCTGCTTACCCCCACCCCGTATTGGAGAGGCATGCGTGGCTGTCTACAAGATCACCATTCATCGACGTGAACCGGGACGTGCGGCATCGGCCCAGGCTGGACCTGCGGCCTTTGCCATCCATTGTCATGAAATCACCACCGATTACTATCTGGAGTTTGCCCGTGAGCTTTCCGTTCCTGAACGGAATGCCCTGGTCACGCTGCTCAGTCAGCCGATGACGGAGTATGGAACCCATGACCAACCGTTGCAGCGGGGGGAGGGGTTCCTGATCCTCTACAAACGCGGGATTGTTGACAACCAGAATGATTCGTTGGTTCAGCTTTGCCAGAGTCATGGTTTGCCTGCCCTGGCTGGCAAGGTGGGACGCACCTACCATACCCGGGATCCCCAATTGGAAGGGCGATTGCGCAGCACGGTTTTCAATGCCCAGATTCAGGAGATGTTCGACGCCGAGCCGCATTTTGCTCACCTTACGCCGCAGGGGAACCGGGAGTTGGCTCGTACCTGGGATTTGCGGGGGTTGTCGGATCCAGAACTGGCCGCCGTGGGTGTGGCGGATGGCCGCAACCTGACTTTGCCACAAATGCAGAAAATCCAGGCGATGCAGTCCCGCCTCGGGTTGAGCAGTCTGACCGATTGTGTTTTGGAGTCCCTGGACGCCCGGTGGAGCGATCACTGTTTCCATACCACTTGGAAAAGCCTGGGTAATCTGCTGGGTTTGCTGGCCAACGCCACGCGGGAGATGCACCATCCCAACGTGGTGAGCGCCTTTGTGGACAACGCCGGGGTATGGGATTTTTATGCGGGCCACTGTCTGGTCATCAAGGCGGAGACCCACAACGGTCCAACGGCTTTGGCTCCCTATTTTGGGCAGTTGACCAAACTGGGCGGGGTGTTGCGTGATATCCTGGGCACTGGTCAGGGAGCTGATCCGATTGGTTCTTTCGAATATACCGCCACAGGCCCGTTGCATGTTCCGGTCGTGGTTCCTGGTCGACCTGCCAGCCGCCAGATTGCCTTGGAGACCATCGAAGCCATCAAGGAGTATGGGAATACCTTCGGTGTGCCGATGATGCAGGCCCGCATGGATTTTCATCCCGATTACCAGGGCAAGCCTTTTGCCCTGGGGGGTTCATTGGGCATCGTGCCGCGTGACCGGGCTTTGAAAGGACGACCCTTGGCCAATGATCTGCTCCTGCTGATTGGTGGTTTGACCGGCAACGACGGTATTCACGGCGCTTCGGCCAGTTCTGCCGGGGCCAGTATGGACAACAGCGCTGTCCAGATCGGTTCGCCGTTGGAACAGATCAAATTTCGTTATGCCATCCTCGAACTGCGTGATGCCGATTGCATCCGTGCCATCACCGATGTGGGTGGCGCGGGTCTCAACAGCGCGGCGGGGGAGATGGGTGAGCCGGTGGGGGTTTGGATCAATACCGCCCTTGTGCCCCTCAAGATCGCCGGCCTGGCGACGTGGCGGATCCTGCTTTCCGAATCCCAGGAGAGGATGGTCTTGGCCGTTCCGCCGGAAAAGCTCGTGTTGTGCTGCACCATCCTGGAGCGTCATCTGGTGCGGCATGCCGTCATTGGACGTTTTACCGGCCTGGGGCGTTTGACGGTGGTGCATGATCCGGATTTTGATGGCGAGAGGGTGGTGGCAACTCCTGGTGGTGATCTCCCTCTTGCCGGGGAGGTTGGCATGGATCTCTCCTACAGCGAGATTGCCGACTCCCCCTTGCCGACCTTGGAGGTGACTCCCCCCGAAGATCCCGATCTCCCTGCCGACCCTTGGCCTTCCATTCCGGGTGATCGTCTGGCGATCGTGCTGGAAGGGGTTCTCGGGGATTTACGCCTTGCCGATCAGTCGTTTGCCACGTCACAATACGACTCGACGGTGCAGGGATGGAGCTGGCAGGGTCCGACTTGTGGCACCCGATTCCAGGTTCCTTCGACCTATTGGGCGGGTGTGCCCTTGCCGGAGCAACCGTGTGCGGCGGTATTCGGTTATTGGTTCGAGCCGTGGCTCTTTGCTTGCCATCCACAGCGGGCCGCCCGGCAGGGTTTCATGGCCATGCTGCAAAAGATGGTTCTGGCGGGCTGCCGTTTGGCGGATATCGGATTGTGTGACAACTTTTACACCCCGGATCGCCATCCCCATGGACATTATTGGCTGGTGGCGATGGTCAAGGAGTTGGAACAGCTCTCCCGTCGCCTGCGGATTCCGTTTATTTCCGGCAAGGACTCTTCGGCGGGGTCGGTGCGCCTGCCGGATGGGGGTATGATCCATGTGCCGCCTGCGGTATTTTTCTCGGCGGTTGGCAAGGCGCCGGATGTGGCGGCATTGCGGCCCAACTGTTGGACCACGCCCGGCAATCTGCTCGTGCAAATCGGTCTCGCCACGCCTGCTCCGGCTGGAACCCTGTTTGCCCGGGTGATGGGTTTGCCGGGTCGGGGTATCGATCTTTTGGATGTCGAAGCAGCCGCGCTCTATCTGACGGCCCTGGAGGCAGTTCCCCCAGGGGTGATACGGAGTGCGGTGCCTGTTGAAGCGGGTGGGATATTGGCCCGGGTTGCCCTGACTGCGCTGGCCAGTGACATGGGCGTGGATTTGGACGCGGATCCATCAGTGGATGGGGCTTTCCTTTTTCAGGAGCATCGCTGTGGCGCCCTGGTGGAGGTGGCTCCCGAGGATCTCTCCCGGTTGGATGCACGATTGCAACCGCAGGTGCTGGGCCACATCACCAACCAAACCTGCCGCGTTCGGGTTGGTGAACGGATCGTTCTCTTGTCGTCGGCGATCAACCTTTGGCAACGCAGCTTTCAGGAGGGTTTGGCGGCATGATCCGTGTCCATATCGCTTTTTTCCCCGGTACCAACTCGCATCGTGAGGCGGCCCTGGCTTTTGCCCGGGTTGGGGCGACGCCGCACATGGTTCACATTCATGCCGTCATGAGTGGTGAGGAGCGTCTCGACGCTGCCGACATCGTGTGTTTGCCAGGCGGATTTTCCTATGGGGATCACGTCCGTTCCGGGCTGGTGGCGGCCCATACCCTGTTGGCGCACGATCCCGGTCTGACCGAGCGTTTGAGGAAAAAGCCGGTCCTGTGCATCTGCAATGGGTTCCAGACCGGTATGGAGCTTGGGTTGTTCGGGCAGGATGTGGTGCTGACCCGCAACAGGCGGGGGACTTTTCTGGATCGTCCCCACCAGACCCATCATGTGGCGGAAGGGCATGGGACGTTTTGGCTGCGCGGCCTGGAGAACGCCACGTTGCGATTTCCTTGTGCCCATGGTGAGGGTCGGCTGCTGTTTTCTGCCCAAACCGCATGGCGTCCTGCACTTCGGTATCCTCCGGTGTTCAACCCGGATGGTTCCCAGGAGGATATTGCCGGCATCACCACCCTGGACGGATTTGTTCTGGGCATGATGAATCACCCAGAGCGGGCGCAACGGGACGAAAAAAACATGACCATTTTTCGCAACGCGGTGGAGCATGTGCGGTGAGGGTATACATGGGCTGAGTCGATAAAGCCGCGCTGACAAGGGAGGGGGGAGGGGATCAACTCCTCCCCCCTCCAGGGCGGTGGAGCGCTCTCTTGTAAAATCTATCAAGGCGACTGTTCGTTCAAGTTTCGTTGAATTTTCACGAAAGAATCATAGTACCCTCTACCTAGTGCCTTCGATATTTTTCCGTATTGACACAAAAATTCCTTTGTTTGTTTTGGGCATGCCAGGTTTTGTTTTTCAACCAGTCTCTTGCTAAAATCTACCAGATTTTTCCATGCATCCTTCTGTTTCTTGTCGGCATCCAGGGTTTTGTTTATTGCATTAAGGTCAGCGTTTTTTCCATACTGATCAGTAAATGCATCAAGCCAGATTCGCACAACTGTTGCATAATATTTTTCGTTTTTGTTAATATCAAAATCTGCTGAAGCAACATGGACCTCTCTGATTGCGTCAGAAAGACTCATTTGGCCCTTTTGCCTTCCATCTTCAATGCAAATTAATTTTAAAATCAAGTATTTCGAGTCTCCTGTCATCTTGTGTAACTCATCGTACAAATTGTTGCATTTTTCATAGTTTCCTGCTATGCTTTGAATGTCTGCCATATCAATTCGTGCATTTTTATGTTCCGGGTAGTATTCGTCAATGATTCGTTTTAGGCATTGAAACCCTTCATCATTGTCAATTTCCCTGTTGCCAGAAAGAGAGATTATATTATTGCGATTGCCGTAGAATTTTTTTTCACAGAAACTAAAATGATGGTCGGCTGCATTCGCTGGGGGGCGAAACTGGATTTTTAAGCCCGTAAAAATACCAGGTTTTCGAGTTTCGTATTCATCTTCCAGATTAAAATATCCGGCGCATTTCCCTTTTATAACGATATCGTTCGTTTTCTCGATATCGTTATCTTCAAGTGTGCCGCGAATATAAAATTTTCCATTTTGTCCTATTCTCTTGCTTTCTTCTATCGTGACATTTTCTGGCTTTTTGGCAACTTCAACCGACCCATCGTTATGACACTCTCTGAATACGTTAATTTCACTGTTAACCCTATCCCCGGAGTTTTTTGAAATTATTACAGCGTAACCTTCTAGCTTTATATTTTTATCATTATTACCTGTTTCTGTACCGAAAGCGCTTGCTGTAATAGATAGAGTTAAAAACAAGATAATTATTTTATTGAGCGGCATTTTTCTTCCCCATCTTTGATGATTATTTTATCCATCCTGACAGTTCTTGATGGATTTGTGGTGTCCCCATAAGAAGCATACTGAAAGTTGGATGTTTTCTCGTTCTCGCATAAATGAATTTGCGTTTCTGTGTGATACAAATAATTGCGAACGACAAATCTGTATTCCCCAAATCGATCTGTTCTTGAGTGCAATGTTTCTCCATCAATGAGGACCATGACTTGCGCCTGATCAACTGGTGTTCCATCCATCTTGACGACTTTGCCGTAGATGTCGTAAGAACCGTGTCTTATAAAAACCCAATAAGAACAACCAAGAGAGATGGAGAAGATCGAAACGGTGAATAGGAGTACTTTTATGGAGAACATGAAATAATTTAAAGAATCCTTTCTTTTATAATTGTATTTAAGCCCCACCAAATAGAACAAAAACAGGCCAATCATACCTGCCAAGATGCCAAATATATGGACGTGCGAGTGGTATTCCCTTATTGGCTGACCCCACGGGATGAAAGCGCCGATCATCGCGAACACAAACGCGAAGAAGTTGTATAGACTGCCCCTGTAGTCTTGGACTCCTTTGAACGGACTGAGACGCATTATAGATTTTACTGCCGGCTCGATCCCTTCGAAAATCCTTCCAGCATCCTTTAAGATTTCCAAAATATCCTTTATATATTTAACGAACACTGAACCCCTCACAGGCTGTGCTCACATCAACCACACCGCAACCCGACTCCACGCACGGCAGTATATGACAGCTTCGATGGCAAGTCAATGCTGTTAAAAACTGAAATATATTATAAGTTTGTAATATAATATGATACCAATGGCCCTGTTTTTTTCGGAAAATTAATAAAAAATTGCAGCAGAAAAATAATTGTCATTGCCTGCATGGCGGCGTGGCAACAAGTTGGAGGATGCCTTTGCATACGAGTTGTGGTAACATGACCGGGCAATGCGTGTGTAACATTTTACTGGGGGAAGCTCCCATGCCACAAACCCTGACCATTGATGATATCTGGAAACTGTTTCAGGAGACCAACCGTTTGATGCAGGAAGCGGATGCCCGATGGGATGCCCGATGGGATGCCCACATGGCGAGCAATCTTCGTGACTTGCAGGAGACCATGCGGATCATACGGGAGAACAGTGCCGAGACCGAACGGATGTTCAGGGAGACCGAACGGCAATCTCAGGAGACCGAACGGATGTTCAGGGAGACCGAACGGCAATCTCAGGAGACAGATCGGAAATTTCAGGAGACTGACCGGAAATTTCAGGAGACTGACCGGAAATTTCAGGAGACGGATCGGCAATCTCAGGAGACCGACCGGAAAATCAAGGAGGTTTCCAAGCAGATTGGGAGATTGGGTGGTCGCTGGGGGGAGTTTGTGGAGGGTTTGGTGGCGCCGGCCTGTGAAACCTTGTTTGCCGAGCGGGGGATACCGATTCACAAGGTGAGTCCGCGGATCAAGGCGAAGCTGCCCGGCAATCGTCACATGGAGATTGATTTATTGGTGGTCAATTCGGACAGCGTGGCCCTGGTGGAGGTCAAAAGCAGGTTGACCCATGAGGATGTTCAGGAGCATTTGCAGAGGTTGGCGGAGTTCAAGGATTTTTTTCCGGAGTATGCGGACCGGCGTGTGATGGGGGCCGTTGCCGGGATCGTGATGGATGAGAACGTCAACCGGCATGCCATGAACGAGGGGTTGTTCGTGATCGTCCAGTCGGGGGAGTCGGTGCAGATGGCCAACGATGCCGCTTTCAAGCCACGGGTGTGGTGACTCCTCCAGACTGTTTGCAATTCGCGATCATGGGGGGTGTTGTCTTTACGGGGTTTTTCCGGGTTCGTTTTGTGGTTGTCGGGGGTTCATGGGCGTGTTGGTGGGTCTACGATCCCCAATTGTTCCATCATCAAAAAAATTTCCCGACTGATCCACGCATCCGTGGCAGCATATTCAACCTGAAAGGGTTGCAGGTCAGGTGTTTCCCAATTGGAGCACTGGGCCCGTTTGGAGATGCGGAACCCAAACAGGGTGGCAGCCATGCTGCGCAATCCCCGGCTTTCCATGCCGGCGCGCTCGGCAACGGCCCCTAAATCCACGAAACCCTTTGGTTCAAAGGGGAAGAGGGGCTGCAACTGGCGAATGTCCTGATCAAGCCCGACCCCGACCTTCAGAACCTCTTCCCGGCTGAAAAGATGGATCAACGGGGTGAAGTCCTCCATTCGATGCAGTTGAAAGAGGGTGACTTCCTGGGCGCCGGCGAGTTGGATCAGCGAAGGTTGGTGGGAAACGCCCTTGCGAAAGGCTGGCCGGGTTTCGGTATCGAATCCCAGGATCCGTTCTTGCTCAAGGGTGTGAAGCGCCTCTGTGATCTCTTTGGCCGAATGCACCAGTCGAACCGGCCCTTGCCATCGTTTGATGGGCAGGCGGTTGGTCTCCTCCCTGGTCAATTTCCGGGCGTACTGCTCGGGTATGCCAGAGGCATTCATGAATCATCCTTTCGCCAAGAGCCAATCCGTGCTCAGTTGGTACCACAAACAGGCGGTCCAGGCAATTCTGGAGCAGCGAATCTGACCCGGAAAAATATGTTGCGAGTGGCACAGGTGGATTTATTCAGCTGGAAGTTGACGGCCCTCTATCAACATGTCGGTCAAGTCATCGGCTGGGATAGCGGCACTGAACAGGAATCCTTGCATTTCGTTGCAGCGCAGATTGCGCAGGATGGTCAGTTGGTCTGCCGTCTCCAATCCTTCCACGATGACGGTTTGATCCAGGCTGTGGGCCATGGCGATGATGGCGCTGACGATGGCAGCATCGCCCGGATTGTTGCTGATATCGCGGACAAAGGAGCGATCAATTTTCAGGGCCTTGAAGGGAAACAGCCGTAATTGGCTCAGGGACGAATACCCTGTGCCAAAATCGTCAATGGACAGTTTGACGCCCATCTGGCTGATGCGATTCAATATTTTTACTGCACGATCCACATCTTCCATGATGGCGCTTTCGGTGATTTCCAGATCGAGTTGCGAGGGATCAATCTCGTACTCTGCCAACATTTGTTCCACGACGGCAGCCAGATTTTGTTTTTTGAACTGGACTGCGGAGAGGTTGACGCCGACCCGTATGGGCGGCAGCCCCATTTTTCTCCATGCAGCAATCTGTTGGCAGGCTGTTTTCAGCACCCATTCGCCAATGGGGACGATCAGACCAGACTCTTCGGCGATGGGGATGAAGTCAGCGGGGGAGATGAGTTTGCCCTCGCGCATCCAACGCACCAAGGCTTCGACGCCGATCACCTTGCCCGTCTTGAGGTCGACCTGGGGTTGGTAATACAGGCGCATCTCGCCCCGATCGACGGCGTGCCGCAGTCGATTTTCCAGGTCGAACCGTCGGCGGGCGGTTTCGGTCATTTCAGCGGAAAAAAATTGGTAGCTGTTGCGTCCTTTTTTTTTGGCATGGGCCAGGGCGGTAAAGGTATTTTTCATCATTTCCTGGGCATCCTCTCCGTCCTGGGGAAAGAGGGTGATGCCCATGGCCGCGGAAATTTCCACTTCCTGGCCATCCATGCTCAGGGGGACGGAGAGGGCTTCGTAGACCTTGCGGGCCACGACACCGGCATTGCGTATGGCGCCTGAGCCATCGTCGATTTCCGTGAGCAGCAGCCCGAACTCGTCGGCGCCGACGCGGGCTACGCTATCGCTGGTGCGCAGGCAGTGGATCAACCTGTTGGCCACTTCCACGAGCAGGCGATCACCAAAGGCGTGGCCCAGCGAGTCGTTGATCAACTTGAACCGGTCCAGATCCACAAACATGGAACCGACACTTCGGTTGCGCCGTTTGGCCTGGGTCAGGGATTGTTGCAGCCGGTCTTCGAACAGCAGCCGATTGGCCAATCCGGTCAGTTTGTCCACCCCTGATCCCGGGGGTGAACTTGACATGGATACCTGTCGTGTTTTGGCAAGTCGGGTGAATTGACCGACATGGTATCGGACCCTTTCTCCATCCTGTTCGGGCAACAGGGCATTGACGCGCAGGCGTGCGGGAAATGGCGAGCCGTCTTTGCGATGGGGGTTGATTTCTCCCTGCCAGAAGCCACTGAACCAGATTTCGTCGAGCATCTCTTCCAGGAAATCGGCATCGTGTTGCCATTGGCGCAGAAAGCGCAGAATGTTGCGGCCTTCCAGATCCGATGGGCCATACCCCGTCATGTGGCAGAAGGATTGGTTGGTGCGGCGGATGTTGCCGAGCCAGTCCACCACCAGGACGCCATCCTGACTCTCTCCCAGGACCACTTCGAGCAGACGAGAATTGAAAAAACCCTTCCGGCTGTTGGCCATTTTGGGGACCGGGCCGCTCTTTCCTGCTGTCGTATGGCTCATTCCAATCCCCTCTGTTGGTTATCCAGCATGGCCTGTTGGCCCCATGGCGAGACGGATTTTGCCGACCCGTTCGATCAGGGGTGGATGGGAGTGGTTGAGGAGAACATAAAGCGGGTGTGGTGTCATATGTGCGAGATGATCCTTGGCCAATTTTTTCAGGGCACGAACCAGAGCCGACCCATCACCACAGGTTTGGGCCGCGAAGTGGTCGGCGGCAAATTCATGCTGCCGGGATCGCCATTTTAGCAGGGTAGAGAGAACCATTTCCACCGGAGTGAAGAGCAAAACGAAAAAAATCAGGCCCGCATGCACGGAGGGGGCAGCCACGTAGAAGGCGTGGAAGAGTTCCGGCAACGTCAAACACAGGGAGAGAAGGTACAACATGATGGCCAGATTCAGAAGGTTGAGCAGGAGGAGTTTCAGGAGGTGGTGTTGTCGCCAATGACCCACCTCGTGGGCCAGGATCGCTCTCAATTCGGCTGGCGCAAATTCCTTTACCAGGGTGTCGAAGAGGACGATGCGGCGGAATTTGCCAAAGCCTGTGAAAAAGGCGTTGGCTTTGGTGCTGCGCCGCGAGCCATCCATCACTGCGATGCCAGCCACGGGGAAGCCGACACGGCGGGTGTAATCCAGGAGAGTGGTGCGCAAATCTCCTTCCGGCAGGGGGGAAAATCGGTTGAACAGGGGCATGATCATGGTTGGCGCGACCAGTTGCATCAGGAGCATGAAACCAGCGATCATGCCCCACACTCCTGGCCAGATATGGGGTCCGAACCGTGTGAACAACAGCAGGACGCCAGCCAGAATGGGACCGCCGATGACCACGGTGAGGAGTGTCCCTTTGATGAGATCCGTCAGCCAGGTGCCCAGGGTGGTGCGATTGAAGCCAAACCGGGTTTCCAGAACGAAGGTTGCGTACAGGGAGAAGGGGAGGGAGAGGAGTCGGTTGGCCAGCAACAGAATGCCGATGTAGAGAAGGCCCGAGGCTGTTGGACCCCAGCCCAGGTTGTGCACGGTTGCATCCAGCCAGAAGAAGCCGTGAACCAGCCAGAACCCCAGCAGCAGAAGCAGATCCCAGGTGCTTTGGGCCAGGTGCAACCGGGTTTGGGCCCGCACATACTCTTGGTGGCGATGGTATTGTGCGTGGGGCACTTCCGTGGCAAACCCTTCCGGCACCCCTTGGTGCAAGGAACGCAGGTTGAGCATGTGGGCGATTGAATCTACAATGAACCCGGCAATCAGTGTGGTCAGGATGATCCAGCCATATGTGTTCATTTTTGCCCTATCTGTGCTATACCGTTCTCTTGGCGGGTTTGTGTTGGGCTCCAGGGGGGAGTTTTGGATTTTTTTGTGCGTGGGTGCATGCGCGTACCGTCAACTTTTTCCACTTTGAGGAATGACATTGAAAAAGGGAATTATTTTGGCTGGTGGCAGTGGAACCCGTTTGCATCCTGCCACCTTGCCCATTTCCAAACAGCTGTTGCCTATTTACGATAAACCAATGATTTATTATGGTTTATCTGTCTTGATGTTGGCGGATGTGCGGCATGTCCTGATCATTTCCACGCCGACCGATCTGCCCCGTTTCCGGCAGTTGTTGGGTGAGGGGCCTCCATTGGGTTTGCGTCTGGAGTATGCCGAGCAGGCTCATCCGGGTGGTCTGGCTCAGGCATTCATCATTGGCCGGGAGTTCATTGCTGACGATTCGGTCGGTCTGATTTTGGGGGACAATATTTTTTTTGGTCATGCCTTGCAACACCGGCTCCAGGTGTGTTCGAGCCGCACGCTTGGCGCCACCATATTCGCCTACCCGGTCAAGGATCCGACCCGATATGGCGTGGTCGAAGTGGATGACACGGGGCGCGCCATCTCCCTGGAGGAGAAGCCCGCCCATCCACGCTCGAACCTGGCTGTTACTGGTTTGTATTTCTACGATAATCAGGTGGTGGACATTGCCCAGCACATTCAACCTTCCCCGCGTGGTGAGTTGGAGATCACGGACGTGAACGACGCCTATCTGCAAAGGGGAGAGCTGCAAGTCGAAATGCTGGGTCGTGGCCACGCCTGGCTCGATGCCGGTACCGAACAATCCATGCTGGAGGCATCCAACTTTGTCGCAGCCATAGAGGGACGTCAAGGGTTGCGCATCGGTTGTATCGAGGAAATTGCCTGGCGAAAAGGCTGGATTTCCACGCAGGATCTGGCTGCATGTGGCCAACGTTTTCCCTCTTCGGGTTATGGTCGATATCTTCTTGATCTTGCAAAGAACAGCAACCCTGTTGCATGATGCCTATCCGACCCCTATGAGCGTTGTCGGCTTGGTTGAGGTTCGGCCCCATTTTATTGACAGATCGGGATCACTGTTGCCATGGTAAAAAAAGCGCTCTCTTTCACCGTCCGGGCTGCTCTGGTTGGTGTGTGTCTGGTTTTCCTGCTGCCAGGATTGGACATCCAACAGGTTGTGAGCATTTTCCGCAGCTTTGACCTTTGGCGCGTGCTGGTTTCCGAGGGTGTGTTTTTGCTCTCATTGCTGGTTCCAGCCGTTCGGTTGGTCTTTCTGACCGACTACCGCGCCCGATTTTTTCTTTCGATGCAGGCTGTTTTTCTTTGTCTTGGCCTCAACAACATTTTTCCGGCCAAACTGGGAGAGTTGGCCAAGGTATCGTTCCTTCGTCAAAAGGCCAACATTCCCATGAGCCACGGTTTGAGTATCGTTTTTTGGGAGAGATTTTTTGATTTGAACGCCGTATTGCTCTTTGGCGTTGTGACGGCCTATCTTTTGGGTAAATCCCTGTTGCTGGTACCATTGACCATGGTTGTGGGCGGATTTTGGGTTTTTTTGATTCTGAATAATTATTTTCCGGCGGTCTCACGCTTGTTGTTGCATTTGATTCCCCTGCCGCGCCTCAAACAATTCGTTGCCGCCATTCTGGACCAACTGCAAGACCGCTTTGGGTGGAGATTTTTGCTGGTGCTGGGGCTCTATACCTTGCTGGCATGGGTGTCCTATTCGATCATGGTTTTTGTCTTTTTACAGTGGGTTGCCGGGTTGGATCTGACCTTGGCGCAGGTGGCGGCGGTGTTTGTCGTCTCCTCCATTGGTGTCTCTCTTCCATCTTCTCCCGGGGGATTGGGCGTCTATGAGGCGGCCATCGTGCTCTCTCTGGGTTGGTTCGGTGTCGTCAAGGAGACGGCCCTGGCCGTGGGGTTGGGCCTGCACTTCATCCAGATATTTCCCACGATTGTGGTGAGTCTGGTCATTCTGTTCGGGACAAAGTTGGATCGTGGCGATCTTTTGCGTTTCAAACCCAAGTCAACCTGAGGGCAACGATCATGTATTCCATTCTGGCCCTTTTGCCGCACATGGAAGCGGTGATTGTAGGTATCACGTTGGTCGTCATTCTGGTGGGTGTGGGGGCCATTCGTTCCGGGCATGCGCTTGTTCACCGGCGGTGCATGTTGGGGGCGACAGCGTTTTCCGTGGTGTTCTTGTTTCTCTATCTGCTGGATCATGCCATTTCCGGCATGCGGCCATTTCCAGGCCACGGGTGGTTGCGCCCCGTGTTTTTCACCATTCTGATCTCCCATGTGGGTGCGGCCATCGTTTTGTTGCCCCTTCTTTTTCAAACCCTGCGGCATGCTTATCGGCAACAGTGGCCGGAACATCGCCAATGGGTCCGGAAGACCTTGCCTGTTTGGTTGTATGTTTCCACGACGGGCCTCGTGGTCTACCTGATGACGCACCATCTACCCTATCCCTGAGCCTGGAAAGCACCCCATGAACGCCTACGATGCGCCCTCCCGGAACGTTGGATTGTCCGACAAGGATTTTAAACGACTCAGTGATTTTATTTATCAGCAGGCCGGCATTCTCATGCCGATGTCCAAAAAGACCATGCTTACCGCGAGGATTCAAAAACGCCTGCGAACTTTGCACATGGGCTCTTTCGAGGAGTATGTCGAGTTGGTCCTCGATCCGCACCACAAAGGCGAGGAGTTGATCCATTTTATCGACGCCGTCACGACCAACAAGACCGATTTTTTTCGGGAATCCAACCATTTTGAGTATCTGAAGGGGACCGTTCTGCCCGAGCTGGTTCAGACGGTGGGGGCGGGTTTGCAACGGCGTCTCATGGTGTGGAGCGCCGCCTGCTCAACCGGTGAGGAACCTTATACACTCGCCATGGTGATCAAGGAATTTGGGGTGGCGACCGGCAAAAACTTCAATGCGAACATTCTGGCGACCGATCTCTCTACCAAGGTTCTTAAAAAGGCGGCGATGGGAATCTACGAAATGGAAAAAGTCGCTCCTGTGCCGATGCACTTGAAGAAGAAATATATGCTGAAGAATAAAAATCCCCAGAAACCCATGGTCAAGATGGGGGAGGAACTGCGTTCCATGATTCGTTTTCAGCAGCTCAACTTCATGGATGCCGACTACAGACTCAGGGATCGCATCGACGTGATATTTTGCCGTAACGCCATCATCTACTTTGACCGCCCCACGACCGAGGCGATTGTCAACAAGTTTTGCCGCCATCTGATACCGGGGGGATACCTGTTCGTCGGCCACTCGGAGACCTTGAACAATCTGAAGGTGCCTTTGGTCCAGGTTGCCCCCACCATCTATCAGCTTCCGAAATAGAGGCGGTGCGATGCATGGCTAGTGGCTCAACCGTGTTGATTTGATGTGCAGGCAAGCCATGAATCGGGGTC
>JADGBZ010000051.1 GCA_015231175.1 Magnetococcales bacterium
GCATTCTCTGTTGGATCTTCTGGTGCGATAAGCCCCCGGAATCCATATTGAGCCAAAAACGCTTCGACCACCCTGGTGTCCTGGCTTTCCACTGTCCCACTCTCCTGACACATCGTGTTCGGATCAGCCAGTGGAGGTTGTAGCCGTGTCCGACAAGGCATGTCAATGCGTTGCGGACATCCCAATCTTTGGAGATTGGGCTTTTACCTCCCGCCTGCACCGGTACAGCCAACCTTTTGTTCACCCCAAGGGCCACGCATGGAACCGGGCTGTTCTTCGGGCGAGACATACCCCGGTCCTCTCTGCTCCATGTAGCGTAAGGTCATGACATTGTGAACGGTGGCACAGAGCAGATCCGGCAGGATGCTTTCTTCAGCCTTTTTTTCGGGTTCAGACACCTCTGGAGCCGGCCTTTTGGAAAAATCGAGCTGTACCGGTCGAGGGAGCGACTGGCTGAGATTGTCCCACTGTGCGGGAGATGGTGCGATGCCGACAGGCTGAATCAGGGGGCGATCCAGGACGATGGGCTGATCAGGCGCCTGATCGGTGTCTGGCTGGAGTGCAACACCTGGCGTCCATTGCAGTGCAGACCCGGAGTGGGTGTCGATTCTGCCGGAGAACTCATCCTGATCCAGGGGACCGGCCTGGGCAATCATGGCCAGCAAGGAAAAGAGAGAAGGCGCCAGCATGCGGGCCAGAGTGATCATGGTTGTTCTCCGAATTGTTCAACCTTTTCCTCATGGATGTACCGGATCGCTGCCCGCAGAGAGCACATAATCCTTGAGTTGGTCGTAGTACTCTGGAAAGTTGTGGGAGATAAGCGTCATGTCGAAACGGTTCAGGATGGCTTCTTTCGGTTCGCGGTCCAGCAAAAACCGGAACGAGGCGTCGATGATCCTGGCCAATGGGCACTTCGGTCCCACAATCCGAGAAATCTTGTCGAGGGTCATCTGATCCATCGTCACGATGTGGTCTGTCTGTACCGTCTCTTCCTCTACAACGACGCGGAACCGATACGGACAGGACTCAGTCCGCAACTGTTGAACCATGATACGGTGGTCTGAAGTCATATTCACCCCCAATCTGTGCAATGAATACCGGGCAACCCGTATGTTGCCGAACTGTCGGCGATGTTGGCCTTCTTTCCATGCAGCCAAAGCCCCGGGCCAAACAGGCAAGGCCGCGTCTGCGTCAGGAAATCCACTCTCGTCAGGATATACCATGCCGCACCAACAATCGACCACCGTATGATTCAATCATCCGGCTTTTCTGGATTTACGTCTCTCCATGGACCATAATGGGGGAGAGTACATTTTTGCCTTTCGGCTTGCCCACCATTCTCGCCCGGTTCCCGCCAAACCATGAGCAAAATTTTTAATGAGCTTCATAAAACCAAATCGGTCCAAACCGACTCCGACAGCGATACCACGCGCCTCTCTGGAGCGGAACGTTCCCGCTTCGGAGGCTTGTTGCACGGGTTGACGCAACTGTTTTGGCTTTTCATCGGTGTGGTGGTACCTGCGATTGCCGTTTTTTTCTTTTTTGGCCCGCACATGATGCCGTCAAACTTGACGGAGAAGCTGCCAACATCGGTGCCTGATCACTCCTCGCCGCCTGAACCGCCTCCTCAGGGCGCAGCCAAGTCGCCGACAACGACACCTGATCACCCTTCTTTGCCGCCTGAACGGCCATCTCAGGGCGCAGCCAAGTCGCCGACAACGACACCTGATCACCCTTCTTTGCCGCCTGAACGGCCATCTCAGGGCGCAGCCAAGTCGCCGACAACGACACCTGATCACCCTTCCTCGCCGCCTGAACCGCCTCCTCAGGGCGCAGCCAAGTCGCCGACAACGACACCTGATCACCCTTCTTTGCCGCCTGAACGGCCCTCTCAGGGCGCAGCCAAGTCGCCGACAACGACACCTGATCAACCCTCTTTACCGCCTAAACCACTTTCCCAGAACCAGCAGCCGGGATCCGGTGCGATACCCTCTCCGCCAACCCCAGGGGTCAAAACTGTCGCACCACCTCCCCGGGATCGGGATTTCATCACGCTGGGATCTCTGTCGGTGGCCGGCAAGCCGCATGTCGCCCCCTTGCCGGAGCCCTGGAACACGGAATCTGCCCAACCGCTCTCAAGAAAGTCACGCCTGGCAGCATCTGCTGAAAAACCTGCCGCGCAGCGACCGGGTTCAAGGCATGCTCACCGGCCCGCCGCATCCCCACAGGTCAACACTCCCCCCACGCGCCAGCCAAACCGCACCTCCGCCACCAGGTCTGCGGCCAAAAGAAGGGCCAAAGCCGCCATGGCAGCGCAAACATTCCGCAAAGGTGTACCGCTCGCAAGGGAGAGAGCCTCTACACATCCAGACATGCCCCGCATTCAACCGGGACATTTTCTAGTTCTTATTGGAACCTATGCCACCCCGGAAACGATGGCCAGAAGCCGCAGGCTGGTTCTCTCCGCAGGTTACCCAGTGCGGATGCGCATCGACAACACATCGCCCAAACTTGTCCACCTGAACGTCGGACCATTCCCCTCCCGAAAAGATGCCCGAAAAGTGGCCAGCCTGATTCGGAAAAAAACCGGGCTGCCTGCCACCGACTTGCAGGCGCCCCATTATTTGACGAAATAAAGGTAACGATTCGCCACCTTTGCAAAAAAATCACCACCCTCTACCCGAAGGTCGCACCCACTTCCGTGCGCTCCATCTCCCGAATCATGGTGACGTGGGATTTGTTGACGATGGTCGTCAAGGAGGGCTTTTTTTTGTCCACCACGACAATGAATCCCTCCGGGCGGTTCATGAAATCCAACAACCGTTCGCCCATGGCCAGATAGAGGGTTCCCTTCAAAATTTTCTGGTTGGTCAAGGTCACTTCAGCCAGGATTTGATGCTTCTGGACTATTTGCTGCGGTTTGCCAGCCATTGTCTTGACTCCCCCACTTTCGGTTCTCCTGCGCGACTGGAAAACCGATTGTCCTTGTTGCAAAACCCCTTGCTCCAACGAGCCTTCTACAGTTTATATGTCATGATATACCGGGACGCAACCCGTGTGCGAATCCTGCCGGCAGTGGTTGGGGAGGCAACAATTGACCGAAACGATCGATCCACGACAAGATTTCCAACGGAACGAGCTCCAGACCGGCATGGCCGACCCGATTTCCGTACCCAGTGCCATTTTGGCCGATCGGCGCTTGAACCTGAATGATTATAGAGTGCTGCTGACCCTTTATGCCTTCGCGGACCCTGCGGGGGTGAGCCAGCCGACGCGCGACACCCTGGCAACTGCGACAGGTCTTCCCACCAGCCGAATCTCAACGATCACCTCGCGCCTGGCTGCCATGGGCTGGTTGGCAAAAAGGTCTGGATCCGGCAAATCCTCCACCCGGTATCAGATGCGTCTCTTTCAAGTCGCCGTGGACTCCACAGACGTGTTGCCCACCCCAGCAGGGGAACCCTTTGCCGCAAGCGCTCCACCCGAAGCGGGGATGGCGCCACTCCCCCCTGCCGACCCCTTCCACTCCGATCCAGACACATCCCACAGAGCCGACCTTCATCGCCAGATTCAGCAGATTGTCTACGAGGAGTTGACCCGGTTGAACGGGGCTGGACACCTGGCAGGGAGCGACATTGCATCAAGCGTCAAACTGCGCCTGAAAAGGTTCCGCAAGGGCGAAGAGAGGTGATTCCTCAGAGCGATTGACGCAAATCCTTCGGCGCGTGACCGAAAATGGTTCCGTCGGAACCGACGCCTTGCAAATAAACCACAAGAGGGACCGAACCCTGATTTTGGATGGCCACCCCATCACCGGTTCTGGGGCGGCGCAAGGTGGCGAAACCAATACCGTCCACAGTGAACAGATTCGCCGACCCGCGGACAGAACCTGGCGCATCGTGTACAACCCGCACCGGCGAGGCCTCGGCGGTTTGGAACTGAATACGCAGGGGTTTGTCATCGCTCAATCTCAGGGCGAACCGGGTCTCTCCCCCAGGTGGCACAATGAATTGGTTGGTCCAGGAGACACGGGGCTGGGCATCGATAAACTGAAGATCATGCACGACGAGACGGGTATTTTCACCTGAATGGACACGTCCCCAAAAAGGCGCAACCACCAAGATCGCCACAACTGCCGTTGCTAAACCGGCGCCAAAAGGAACCTGCCAGGCATCCAACTCTCTGCATCGGGCAAGAAGCCGTTTTCCGTTCTCAAGCGCGACGCGCAACCCGGAAAGGGGAGCCGGCGGTACCGTGTGCAGGGCCGCAATCACCCGCGCCGGGAGATCCGATGCGGGCATCTGCCGCTCCGTTGCCAGAGCCATCACAGAGAGTGCCTCTTCCAGGGCAGCCATCTCTTCCATCTCCCTGCGCACCTCGGCATCTCGGGCCACCAGGAGAAAAAGGCGACGAATCTCAACCCGGTCCAGGTCGGCATCCAGACCCCGGCTGATGGTTTCCCGAATGGTTTCAAGATCGTTCATTGCTGCCAACACTCCCCGCCTCAATGCAGCTCACGCAGGCTCCATTTTTAACCAGTGTAACGATTACCACCCGGCAACGAAACCGGGATCCAGGGGGCCGGTTCCCCGGCAGTTCCAGGACAGCGTCCTCGTGGGAGTCAGGGCGATGCCCTGATGAAAGGACGTCATACCCAGGCTTTTTTTGCAAGGGTGCTGAATCGTTGCCAACCGTTCACGACATGTTCGTAACAACCCGCCCCTTTTTGGTTCACTCGCCGTCACCATTCAGCACCCGGCAACACCACGAATCGGGATCCAGGGGGCTGGCTCCCTGGCAGGAACTTGGACAGAGTCCTGATAGGGTTCGGGGCGAAGCCCTGACAAAGGCTTTCATATTCAGGCTTTTCTTGAGAGAGTGGTGAACAGTTGCGAAGTTTCTATGACAGAAAGAGATCCAGGGTACCCTCCTGGCGCAACCCCTCCCGCAGCAACTTTCTGGCCCGAAAAACCCGTGTTTTCATGGTTCCAGTCGGAATATTGCATAGAGCCGCCGCATCTTGATAGCTCATCCCTTCCAGGGAGACCATGACCATGGCCTCGCGCAACTCGGGGGTCAGAAAGGTATCCAGTCCATGCCGCAACGCCTTAATCTGGTTGTTCATCGCCAAACGTTCATGCGGACCTGGTTCCAGGCTTGGGAGATCCATCAGGGTCTCTTCCGTCGTGGTTTGGACGCGAAAGTCGGGAGAGCGGTGCAAATGGTTCAGGGAAATGTTGCGGGCAATGCCCAGCACCCAGGTGGAAAAACGGGAGTTTCCCTGGAAGGTAACCAGCTTGCGGAACACCTCGACAAAGGTTTCCTGCGTCAAATCCTCGGCATCCTGGGTACCACCCACATGACGACATATGAAGCGAAAAACCCTTGGCCGCAACTTTCGCACCAGATCTGTGTATGCCTGCACATCCCCTGCGCGCGCCCGTTGCACCAACGTCTCATCGGGATCCACGATCACCGACTTTCCCCATGCATTTTCCACCACATTAACCCCGGATTCGGCATCGCGATCATCTCACCAATCGCTCAAGTCACCGCAAAATCCCAACCTGAAGCCTTGGGCCATTATTCAGCGCCCCGCGCTTGTCGCTCGCACTTGATGTGCGCCACATCGCCATGCACCTGCACGCGACTCCCAGCCTGTACCCGAATGCGACACTCCGCTCGCCAGCCCGGTTGTCCGGCTTGACCCACTGGGATATAACCCGTTACTATCAGGAGCAGGGAGTCCGGGCGTTTTTTCCCGATGCACTTGGCCTCCTGACAACACGTCCGGGCGCCGCTGGGGATGTTCGCCATAAAAACCCCCGAGTCCAGGGACTGGGCGTGTAAAGGAGTGGAAGTGGCGTTCTCAAGGCAGTAGGCCTCCGCCGAGGTCGGGAGCCAACAAGCCAGGAACAGAAATGCGGTGGCCGCAAAGTGTATGAATCGCAAAAATCTCATCGCCCCGGTTACCCCCATCTGCGTCCGGATACTGCCGGATCGTCACCATGTCCAATCCACACCCCTTGAGTACCGGGCATGCCGGAATGGTTCAGAGTTGCGTCCAGAATCTCTGGAATACCTTGAAGGCAGCAGTTCTTTCTTTGCAGCCAAGAATGAACTTTTTCTTCCCTTTGCCCACCCAATTGATGGCTTCAACTCCACTTGAGATGGAGATTTGGTTGGATTCAATCCTACAATCAGCAGAGGAGTTCAAATGAAAATCACGACCATTCTTGCCTTCGGCGCCGCTGCCGCTTTTGCCCTGGCGAGTCAATCTGCCCAGGCGGCTGGTGACGCCGCCGCCGGCGCCCAGGTGTTCAAAACCAAGTGCTTCGTTTGCCACACCATCGACAAGGGTGCAGCCGCGAAGGTTGGTCCCAACCTGTTCGGCATCGTCGGCCATGCTGCCGGCAAGAGTCCCTCCTACACCGGCAAATACACCGAAGATATGATGAAGGCCGGTCTGACATGGGATGAAGCGACCCTTGACAAGTATCTCGAAGAGCCCAAGAAGCTGGTTCCCAAGACCAAAATGACCTTTCCCGGCCTCAAGGATGTCAAAGATCGCGAAAATTTGATCGCCTATATGAACACCATGAAGTAAGAGCGGCTTGCCGGGGGGGTGTTGTCGCCCCCCCCCGATGTCTCTTGCAGGGTAGATGGTTTGGCGTCAGGCCTGTGTGCAGGGGCGATCTGTGCTTCCCCTTCACCGATGGTAGGGGATTCCCCCCAGGATGGTCATGGCGCGGTAGAGTTGTTCCAACAGCATGACGCGAACCAGCATGTGGGGAAAGGTCATGGCGCCCAACGACAACCGCCAACTCCCCATGGCCAACAGTGTCTGGTCCAGACCATCCGGACCGCCGATCACAAAAAACACCTCGCGCGTCGCCTCTTCCCGCATCCGGCGCACCTCGTTTGCCAGCTCCATGGACGAGAAGGTGCGGCCATTGCTGGCCAAGGGCACCATCATCGCCCCCTTTGGCAACAGACGCCGCAACCGCTCTCCCTCCTGCGCCAAGGCCCGCAAGTCACCTTTCTGCATGGGGTCGCGTCGGGTTTCGGCCACTTCGATCAGCTCGACAGGCGCCAACCTCTCCAGGCGTTTCTGATAATCCACGACCAGATCCCGGATTGGCGCGGGCATGCCCCTCCCGACGGCCAAAATATAAAACTTCAGTGACAATTCACCACCCGGCCACGCATCTGGGTCCAGGGGGCTGGCTCCCTGGCAGGTCCAGGACAGCGTCTTGGTGGGGTTTGGGGCGAAGCCCTGACAAAGGCTTTCATGTCCAGGGCTTTCATGTCCAGGGCTTTCATGTCCAGGCTTTTCTTGAAGGGGTCTGAATGGGTGCAAACCTCAAACTGTATCACCCTGATCCTGGGGCGTGATACGCGCCCGTTCCTGCCCCGCAGAGATCCACGTTTGCCGTTCTTCCACAGCCAATGTCTCTGGGCTCCAGAGCTTTTCCAGGCTGTAGAAGGACCGGATCTCACGCTGAAAAAGATGCACCACCACATCCCCCAGATCGATCAGAACCCACTGGCCGGCATCCATGCCGGCCAGGCCCAACCCCTGAATTTTGACCTGGCTGGCCCAGCGATCCACCTCCATGGCCATGGACCGGACGTGAGTCTCCGATGTACCGGTGGCAATGACAAAAAAATCGGTAAAGGGTGAACGGCCCCGCAAATCGATCCGCGTGATATCCAGACCCTTCTTGTCATCCAAAAGACGTTCCAGGGCTTCTGCCAGGTGCGGACTCTGCATATCGGTCAACTCTTCCTCTCCTTGGGTTGCATGGCGGATCCGTTTCCAACTCCATGAGACATTGATGGCAACGATTCGACACCCTGTCAAGGCTGATCTCCGTCATGGCGAACCAGAGTCCAGGGAGCCGGCTCCCCGGATCCCGACTCGTCGCCGGGCGCTGAACGGGTTACCCGTTGCTTTCCAACACCAGGAGCCGCCACAATGCGCAGAGGATTGGACATGAGAGAGGGAGGGTATCTATGGCAGGCGATGATGACACCAGAACCAGGGGTGGCTCTTCGGGCGAGGACGCCTCGCCTGGCGAAGGAAAGGATGAACAGGCCCCTGCCAAAGGCAACAAGCTCCTCCTGCCGTTGATCGGAGTTGGCGTGATCGCGGCAGCAGCCGGAGCCTACCTGATGCTGTCTGCCAAAAAGCCCGAGCTCCCTGTGCCAACCCAGGCAGAGTTATTTGAAAAGTCCCGCCGGTTGATCGATGACCGTGTCCAGGATGCGTTGCAAGCGGAATCTCAGAGCCACCTCCTCGGGCAATCGTCGCCTTTGCTGTCATCGCATCCTGCTGCACCCGAATCCGGCCACTCCGGTCATGCCAGGCAGGAGGCAACAAAAACTACAACCGAATCCGGCAGCTCAGCCCATATCAATCCGGCAGCGGCGGGGTCCACTCCCCCCGCCGGGTCGGTTCCCGATGCCTTCTCTTCACCGGAAAACGCAAAGATGGAACCGGTTGCAGGTGTCCATCCTGGCGTACCCTAGTGGCTTGATCAGTCTGAATGGACTGGTTTCATTGTGGAGAAGGCATGACAGGATCATTTCCGGTGGTCAGAACTCCGGCCTCGAAAGCTGTCTATGGCGAGGCATGGCCGCAACCCATGGAGCACTTGACGCCATCCTTGAACCCCGTTTTCGACTGATTGCGACATGTCCTTTTCGACAGGGTTACCCAAACCATGGCATGTTCTGGAGTGGCTGGTCTTGCGAGGCATACTCGCCTGGGTCCGGCATGGGGAGCTGCCTGTCGTGGCTGAGAGGTTGCGTAGGCTGGCACGGCACGCCCGGGTTGTCTTGCGCTCCGAATGGGCTTGGACCTGCACCAATCTGCGCCTGATCTATGGACCTGAACTCCCGGACGACCGCTTGCATCGTCTGGCCACCATGGTCTTTGAAAATATTTTTCTTTGCCATCTCGAAGGGTTGCGGGCCCAGGAGTGCCGGTGTCACTGGGATGGCGACGGTTTGGCGATGTTGACCGCGCTGCACGCCCGGAAACGGCCTCTCATCCTGGCATGCATCCATCTGGGATCCTGGGAACCTGCCATGAAGCACGCCGCCGATGTGGGCCTGCCTCTCGTCGTGGTTTATCGGCATGCCAACAATCCATTAAGTGAACGGGAATTTGTGCGTGCCCGGGCAGGGAATGGCGTCGAACTGGTCCGGCGCAAGGATACGCGCGCGGCCCTGCGGGCGATCACCGAGGGTAAAATTCTCACCCTGATGGTGGATATCAACACCCGGCGGGGTGGGATCACGGCCCCTTTTCTGGGCCTGCCGGCACAATGTCCTGCCGGGCCGGCCCGTCTGGCCAGCCGTCAGGGGTGTCTGGTCGTCCCGGCAGTCGCCATCCGGCAGGCTCCCGGCCAATCGACCATTCACGTCGGCGCCCCCCTGGAGCCCCCAACCCCCCATGCCACACCGGAAACGTTGGCGGCATTTACCAGCCGGCTCAACGCCGCCTTTGAACCCTGGATTCTGGCTTGGCCTGAACAGTACAACTGGCTGCACGCCCGCTGGCGCAGCCGGCCCGATGGAACCCTGTGGCGTCCAGACACTCCCATGACCTCCCTCTGGCAATCCCGGGTGGCGCCTCATCCTCCGTTGCCTCGACGACTGCTGGAGTCGCTCGCTTGACCGACCGCCTCCTGCTGATCAAGACCTCCTCCCTGGGGGATCTTCTTCACACCCTGCCCGCCGTGACGGATCTTCGCCGGGCACGACCCGATCTGCAACTGAGTTGGGTGGTGGAGGAGGGCCTGGCGGAGGTTGTCGCCTGGCACCCTGGAGTGGATCGGATCATCCCTGTGGCTTTGCGGCGTTGGCGTCGAGCGCCCTGGCGGGCTTGGCGCGATGGCGAGCTGCGGGCACTCCTCTCCCGGCTGCGTGGCGAGCGCTTCACCTGGATCGTGGATGCCCAGGGGTTGGTGAAAAGCGCCATCCTGTCACGGCTTGCCCGTGGTCGGCGTTTTGGTCCTCACCGCACCTGGGTTCGGGAACGTTGGGCCTTACCCCTTTATGACCAAACCGTTGCGGTTCCAGGAGAGCATCATGTCGTCGCCCGGCTCAGACGTCTGCTGGCCACCGCCGTCGGTTATCCACTTCCCTCCACGCCGCCGGATTTTGGCATCGACCACCAAAAATGGCCCTCTCTTCCCCCACCCCCATCCCCTTATGTGATGTTTTTGCACGGCACCGCCTGGAGCAGCAAGGTGTGGCCTGAGGTTTATTGGCTTGAGCTGGCCCGACGCATCCGTGCCGCGACCTCTCTGCATATTCTGCTCCCCTGGGGCAATGATCCAGAGCGTCAGAGGGCTGAACGTCTGGCCACCGCCTGCGGCGACGGCGTCCAGGTTCTTCCCCCTTTGCAGTTGGGCGTATTGGCGTCGTATATGCTGGGAGCCTCAGCTGTGGTGGGCCTGGATTCGGGCCTGGCCCATCTGGCTGGCGCCATGGATGTCCCTTGTGTCACCCTGTTCGGGGCGACCGATCCGGCTTATTCCGGGGTTGCCCGTTCCCGGCAGACTCTGCTGGCCGCTGATTATCCCTGCGCCCCCTGCATGCGCCGCGTATGCCATCCACCCCCGGGTCCGCACCCTTGTCATCCTCCTTGTGTGGTGACCCTTCCTCCGGATCGGGTCTGGGAGGCGCTCCAGGCCCGAATCGAATGGCCCCCGCCATGACCCGGACCCCCCTCTCTGCGGTCATCATCACCCTGAATGCCGCCGAGGTCATACAACCTTGTCTCGACTCCCTGGCTTTCGCCGATGAAATTCTGGTGGTCGATGCCGGCAGCACCGATGCGACCCTCGAACGCGCACGCCAAGCCGGTGCAACCACGCTGCATCAGACGTGGCTCGGTTTTGGCGCCCAGAAACAATATGCCATCTCCCAGGCGCGCCACCCCTGGGTACTCTGCCTCGATGCCGATGAGCGCGTCTCACCCGAGTTGCAACGGAGCGTGCTTGCGATCCTCGCCACGCCACCCCTCCACCATGCCTACCGGATGGCTCGGTGCAACCGTTTCATGGGACGCTGGCTGCGCCACGGCGAAGGGTATCCCGACCCCAACCTGCGCCTGTTTCATCGCGACCATGCGGCATGGAGTCAGGATCCCATCCATGAGCATGTCGTGGCCACCGGCCCGGTTGGTTGGTTGGCCGGGGATTTGTTGCATGAGTCCGCACCGACTCTGGAGGCCTATCTCGCCAAACAAAATCGCTACACCACCTTGCAAGCCCAACAGCTCGTCGCACGCGGTCGCTTCCCGCATCTCCACCACCTCCTCCTGAACCCTCTGCTCCGTTTCATCAAATTTTATCTCCTGCGCCTGGGCTTTCTGGATGGCCTGCCGGGATTGGTCCATGTCCTGATTGGTTGCAATAACAGCCTCATGAAATATGCCAAGGCCATGGATCTCCTCAGAAATGCCCCAGGGTCCATGAAATGATACCGTTCCGTCTCGACCGCAGTTTGTGATATGTTGGCCCCCTGGATCCCGATGCGTTGCCAAGTGGTGAGTCGTTATCATGCGCGAAACAATCCTGCTGATCGGTCACGGCTCCCGCGCCCCGGAAGGGAATGCCGAGGTCGTCGAATTTGTCAGATTCTGGCGGCAGCGCCACCCTGCCTCCCGCATCGAGGTCTGCTTCATCGAATTTGACGACGTGTTGCTGGATGCTGGCCTGGAGCAGGCCGCCCGGGATGCCGACCGCGTCTTGGTCATTCCCCTGATTCTCAATGCTGCCGGTCACGTCAAGCTGGAAATTCCGGGACATCTGGACGCTGCCCGACAACGTTTTCCGCAAGTGACGTTTCGTTACGCCCGTCCGCTGGGTGCGGAAGATAAAATCTTGGAACTGCTGCGCCTCCGGCTGCACGCAACCATGGTGGGCATGGATATGCCCGATCCGCTGAACACCGGTGTCATCCTGCTGGCCCGGGGCTCCTCGGACATGGGAGCCAACGCCGAAGTGGCACGCATGGCACGTTGGTTGTATGAGACCACCCAGCACGAGTGGATCGACTATGCCTTTACAAGTATCACCGACCCGCGTCTGGAACGCATGGTGCAGCGCCAGGTTCGTCTGGGTGCCATGCAGGTGGTGGTGTTGCCCTATTATCTGTTTACCGGACGGTTGATTCATCGCATCAAACGCCAGGTGCAACGCCTGCAAGGCCAATATCCAACCATCACCCTGGTGGCCGCAGGTTATCTGGGTATCCATGGTCTGATCGGTGACCTGGTCGATCAGCGACTGACCGAACTGCGCACCGGCGACATCCCCCCCATGGCCTGCGATGGCTGCCGCTACCGCGCCATAGCCCAGGAACACCTGGACGCCCACCACCACGCCGATATCCACGGCCACCACGACCATCCGACAGACACCCTGCAAAAACCGTAAGGAAAGCTGGATGGCAACGATGATGAAAGGCCCTGCCCTGAAAAAAATGGCGCCATGGGTGCTGCTGCTCATGGTCATTGGCTTTGGGCTCCAACGCCAAAAAACACCCCAGCCGGAGGTCCATTCCGTAACCCATCTGGCCATGGGCACCTTGTTCACGGTCTCTGTCTGGGGTGTGCCGGAGTCTGCTGCCGATGCTGCGGTCGCCCAGGCTTTTGCCAGAATCCGCGACATCGAATCATGGGCCAGCAGGCAAATCAAATCCAGTCTGGTTTATAAAATCAACCATGCACCCCCTTCCGAGTTTTTTCACGTTCCGGAAGAGTTGGCCCTGATCGTGGAAACTGCCTTGAAGGTAAAAACATTGTCGCATGGCGCCTTCGATCCTGGCCTGGCCTACCTCCTGGATCTCTGGGGCTTTGGTCATGGGGCGCCGGATGTCGGCAAAGTTCCCGACAAAAAAGACATTCAGGCCTGGCTGGAAGCACGACATCGAAAGTCGGGTGATGGCATCCATCTGGATAGACCCAAAAATGGCGCCCCGACCATCCGATTGGATGATCCTGCGTTCGCTCTGGACCTCGGCGCCATTGCCAAAGGGTATGCCCTGGACCAGGCCATGGAGGCGCTGGAACGCACCGGCATCCACAATGCCCTGATCATCGGGGGCGGCGATATGATCATCGCTGGCTCCAAAGGGGGAAAACCCTGGCGGATTGGCATCCAGCACCCCCGGGATCATGACAAGGTCATGGCCGCTGCCGAGGTTGTCGGCCACATGGCCATGGCAACATCGGGTGATTATGAACGATTTTTCATGGCGGATGGAGAGCGGCAACATCACATTTTCGACTCCCGGACCGGCACTCCTTCCCGTTCGGGGTTGATTTCCGTCTCTGTCCAAATGGATAAACTCATGATGGCGGACGCCTTGAGCACGGCAATCTTTGTTCTGGGCATGGAAAAAGGGCAGGAGTTCGTCAAGCACCTGAAAGGTGTTGAAGTCCTGATGGTTACGGAAAAAGGTGAACGTTGGAAAAGCCCCGGCTTCCAAGGTCAATGGTTGGAAGGACCGCAATGAGTCTGGGAGGGGGGCGTCCATGCACCAACGGAATGGATCGTTGGATCGCTTTTGTGGCGGCCTGTGGCATCATTGGACCATGCCTGTGGACGCTCCGGGCACAACCGGAAGGGGTCGTGCTGGTCCGCGACGCCAAGACCCGGCAGATGACGTGGTCTTTGCAACGTAACGCCATCATGCAGGTGGAGGGGCTTTTGGGGCCGGTCCAGGTGGAAATTCATGATCATCGGGTCAGGTTGCTGGAGTACCAAAGTTTGCGGCTCGTGGGCACCATGACAGGCTGGATCAGCCGACCTGGTCAAGTGACCGCCTGCATTCCCTGCGGGGTGGTGGTCCAGATCAAGGGCCGCGCCCGGCCAGAAAACGGGTCCGCCGAACCATACGACGGGATCGCTCGATGAAGGCGAACCCACGTTCCCCCGAAGTGACCATTCGTCCAGAGTTGCACATGGTGTATTGGTCGGCGGCAGCGGTTGCAGCGCACCTGTTGGAGAGTGGCTTGCCCTATCCCGGTCCCTGGTTCAAGCCCGGTCTGGCCCATATTTTTGTGTTGATCGTCTGGTTTCAGCTGGGATGGCGCGCCGCCATGGGCGTCTCCATCCTGCGGGTTTTGGCAAGTTCCCTGATTCTGGGCACCTTCCTCTCTCCAACTTTCTTCCTGAGCTTGTCAGGCGCTGTGGCGGCGCTTCTGGCCATGGGCCTCGTTGCCATGTTGCGGCTGCCGGTTGGTCCAGTGGGTCTCTCCATCCCTGCCTCCCTGGCCCACATGACCGCCCAGGTCGGCGTGGCCCAGGTCATGATCTTCGACCACCCTGGCGTGCTGACCGCGTTGCCCTGGTTTTTGATCGGTTCGTGGATAACGGGTCTGGTGAATGGTTTGGCAGCCTGTTTTGTGTTACGGCACCTGGCCGATAAAAATGTTGCCAGAGAGCCATTGCCCATGCATTGAAGCCTGCCGCATCGAGCTTCCAAAATGGCAACTATTCACCACCCGGCAACGCATGGGGGTCCAGGGGGCTGGCTCTCTGGCAGGTCCAGGACGGAGTCCTGGTGGGGTTCGGGGCGAAGCCCTGACAAAGGCTTTCATGTCCAGGCTTTTCTTGCAAGGGCGATGAATCGTTACTCAAAATGATTGAGAAACCGGGATGGAGATCAAGGAGGAGGGGTTGTACCCCTCCTGCTAAGAGCGGAGATTGTTGAGTACCTCATCGAGCATCTTTTTCGCGTCACCAAACAGCATGCGATTGTTTTCCTTGTAGAACAGAGGATTATCCACACCGGCATACCCCGAGGCCATGGAGCGCTTCATGACGATGGAGGTCTTGGCTTTCCACACTTCCAGAACCGGCATCCCGGCGATGGGGCTGTTGGGATCCTCCTGGGCTGCCGGGTTGACGATGTCATTGGCACCGATCACCATGACGACATCGGTCTGCGGAAAGTCGCTGTTCAACTCATCCATCTCCAGAACGATGTCATAAGGAACCTTGGCCTCGGCCAGAAGCACGTTCATGTGACCTGGCATACGCCCGGCAACGGGGTGGATGCCAAAACGGACATGGATTCCCTTCTTACGCAGCACCGAGGTGATTTCAGAAACCGTATGTTGGGCCTGGGCAACGGCCATGCCGTAACCAGGGACAATGATGACATTGCTGGCCTGACGCAACAACTCTGCCGTCTCCCCGGCATAGATCGTCTGCACCTCACCCTGCGGGGTTTCGGCACCAGCTGCCGGAGCCCTTCCTCCCCCCGTTCCAAAACCGCCGGCAATCACCGATATGAAGTTTCGGTTCATGGCACGGCACATGATGTAGGAAAGAACGGCGCCCGACGAACCGACCAAAGCGCCTACAACGATCAACAAGTCGTTGGAAAGCATGAAACCGGTCGCCGAAGCGGCCCACCCCGAGTAGCTGTTCAGCATGGAGACAACCACTGGCATGTCAGCCCCACCGATGGCCATGACCATATGAATGCCGAACAACAGAGAGACGACGGTCATGATCAGCAGCGAACCGACGGCGTCTCCTTGGGTGGTGGCAGCCAAAAACCATCGGCCTGCCAAGACCACGACGACCAACAAACCAAGATTGAGCAGATGCCGGGCCGGCAGAAGCATCGGTTTGCCGCCAATTTTTCCCGAGAGCTTGCCAAATGCGACCAGAGAACCGGAAAAAGTCACGGCGCCGATAAGAATGCCAACGTAGATCTCCACCTCGTGGATGGTCTTTTCGACACCGGTAAAGTGCGCTGAGGGGTCAATGAAGTTGGCAAAGCCCACCAGACAGGCTGCCAAACCCACCAGGCTGTGCATGATTGCCACCAGTTCCGGCATCTCCGTCATCTTGACGCGGACAGCAGCAACGACACCCAATGTTCCGCCAATGGCCATACCGATCATGATATGGGCATAGTTTGAAAAACCCGTGACACGCGGTCCCAGCAAGGTGGCAACCACGGCTATCGTCATACCGATGATGCCAAACATGTTGCCGCGCCGGGACGTTTCCGGGTGGCTGAGTCCTCCGAGACTGAGAATGAATAAAATTGTTGCACCGATATAGGCGGCTGTGATCAATCCTTCATTCATGGCTCATTTCCCCTCTATCTTTGGAACATGCGCAGCATGCGCCGTGTCACCCAGAATCCGCCGAACATGTTGACGGCGGTCAGCCCGATGGCCAACCCTGCCAACAGGGTAATCAGGAATCCAGGAGAGGAAATCTGGATCAAGGCGCCGATGATGATGATGCTGCTGATGGCGTTGGTGACACTCATCAAAGGTGTGTGCAACGCGGGAGTGACATTCCAGATCACCATATAGCCGATGAAGCAAGCCAACACAAAAACAGTGAAGTGACCCAGGAAGGAAGCCGGAGCGCCCATGCCGATCAAGCCAAAAAGGACGGCACCAGCCAAACCCGTCATAAACACGGACTTGTTCGAGGTCGGTTCTCCAGCTCCATGGCCATGTCCCCCTTTGCTCTCCGGCTTGGCAACCGTCTTGGTCTGAGCCGCTGCCGGTTTTTGTGGAGCGGCGGACAACCGGGGTGGCGGTGGTGGCCAGGTCACGATGCCATCCTTGATGACCGTGGTACCGCGGATGACCTCATCGTCCATGTTGATGTGGATGACACCATCCTTGGTCTTGCACAACTCTTCGGTCAAACGCAGCAGATTCGTGGCATAAAGCTGGCTTGACTGCCGCGCCAGGCGGCTGGGCAGATCGGCATAGCCGATGATGGTCACATCGTTGTGGACCACTTTTTGATGGGGGACGGTATACGCGCAATTGCCGCCTTGTTCCGCTGCCAGATCCACGATCACGCTGCCTGGCTTCATGCTGTCCACCATGGCCTCGGTGACCAACTTGGGCGCCGGTTTGCCTGGAATCAGTGCCGTGGTGATCACGATATCCACCTCAGCCACCTGCTTGGCAGTCATGTCAAGCTGGGCCTTTTGATAGGCTTCGCTCATGACCTTGGCGTATCCGCCAACGCCGGTCCCTTCCTCCTCGATCGGAGGCGAAACAAATTCCGCCCCCATGCTCTTGACCTGGTCCTTCACTTCCGGCCTGGTATCGGTTGCACGCACGATGGCGCCCATCCCCGATGCAGCACCAATGGCCGCCAGACCCGCCACACCGGCGCCGATCACAAACACCTTGGCAGGTGGCACCTTGCCAGCCGCCGTAACCTGCCCGGTGAAGAATCGACCAAAAGCGTGCGCCGCTTCCACCACCGCTCGATAACCGGCAATGTTGGCCATCGAGGAGAGTGCGTCCAACTTTTGCGCCCGGGAGATGCGGGGTACCGAGTCCATGGCCAGAACATTCACCTTCCGGCTGGCGAGTCGATCCATCAACTCCTTGTTCTGTGCCGGCCAGATAAAACCGATCAACGTACACCCTTCGCGCAGCAGGTCGGCTTCGTGCTTGCCCTTGCCGATCTCCATGGGAGCGCGCACCTTGAAAAGAATGTCCGCTGCCTGCCAAACGCTCCCGGCATCGGGGAGAATTTCAGCTCCTGCATCCTTGAAATGGGCATCGAGGAACTGGGACTCGTTGCCGGCTCCTGATTCCACGGCCACCGTGAACCCCAGCTTGATCAGGTTACGCACCGAATCAGGACTGGCCGCCACCCGGTTTTCACCTGGGTATATTTCCTTGGGAATGCCGATCTTCATTGCTCCAATAACCTCCTCTGTGCTACCGGGATTGATAGCGGTTTGCAATTTTTTAATAAAGACAGAAAGATCCGTATTGGTCGCAAGATGCATGGCGACAATGCATGGTCGAAACGTTTCATGTTATGAGTTTTTCCACTATCTTTTCCGACCGCTTTGGGACAATTGTCAGAACAACAGCTTTATGCAAAAGTCGGAAATCCTCAAAACAACCGTTATGTTTAATGGCAGGTTCCCCGTTGCACCACGTCCGTCCTTACCTGTGAGGCACGACGTTCTCATACAGCATGAGACGTAGCTATTCAGCACCCTTTCAGCATGTTCTACCAGATTTTTGGTTTGAAGTCCGGCTTGTTGGCCAATGTGACAGTTTCCCCGGACTGGACGATCACGAACAAGCCATGGTTCATGGCAAATTGATCGGCCTCGGCGGCCATGACGATCCCGGCCACCGCGCCGTATATCTGGCAGGAGGCATAGCGTGGGAACAGGGTTTTGAATTGATCCAACCGATCAAGATGGTGGCGCACGTCCTCCACCTTGAGATGACTTTTGACCTCAATGGGAATGGCGGCGACCGTATCGGCCACCAGCAGGTCGATCTCCACCACCCGTTGGCCATCCAGCTCCTTGATGACCCGGGAATAGACCTCGTCCACAGGAATGCCGCGGGCCCTGAACAGGGCGATGCAGGCCGGTTTGACCAATCCCTCGACGAACTCTCCCAGGCGACCACCCAATTGACCAATCTGCCGTGTCACCTGTTGGATCTTGCGATCCGTCTCCTGCATCTTGCGATCCGTCTCCTGCATCTTGCGATCCGTCTCCTGCATCTTGCGATCCGTCTCTGCACTCATTTCTCGCATGGCGCGGCTGTTTTCCCGGACGATGCGGTCTGTCTCCGCATGCATGTCCCGCATTCTGCGATCTGTCTCCAGAAACGCTTTCCAGACATCGTCCACAGTCACGGTTGCAGACATCTTTTTATCCTCCGTGTCATCACCAGCTCTGGTTGCCTGAGCCAAAAAGCTTTCGAGGTGACTGAAATCATGCTACCGACCGAATGGGAAAGCAATGTCTCGTTGATCCTGCCTTGCCGGAACCCATTTTTCCTGGTGTCAGGGCTTCGCCCTTTCAAGAAAATCATTGCCGTCAAGACACCCGTAAATTTCGAAAAACATTAAAAATTTCAAGGATGGGGAGATTCATGCCGCGTTGACATGCCTTGTCGGATATAGCTACAATTTTTTGTGTAGGGCGCCGCCGATTTTTCCGGGCCGTTTTTCGGGAATCTTGTTCCCGCAAGGCGTTTCGACACCACCATAGTGAGGTTAAACCCTTGAATGCACACGTCCATATTTTGGACCGAATCATGGAGCGTAAACGGGAGGAGGTCGCCGAACGCCGCCGGCGCACCCCGGAGTCGCGTCTCTTGGAACAGGCGCTTGAGCAGCCCCCCACCCGGGATTTTACCCGGGCCTTGACCGACCGGGTGCAACAAGAAAAGCCCGCCGTCATCGCCGAGGTGAAAAGGGCTTCGCCATCCAAAGGGATCATTCACCCTGAGCGCCCCCCTTTTGATCCGGTACGCATTGCCGGCGGTTACGCGCAGCATGGAGCGACCTGCATCTCCTGCCTGACCGATCGGGATTTTTTCCAGGGCGCCGAAGCCTACCTGACCCGCATCCGCAGTGAAGTTGAGATTCCTTTGTTACGCAAAGATTTTTTGTATGACCCCTATCAGGTGATCGAGGCCCGGACCATCGGCGCGGATGCCATCCTGCTGATCATGGCCGTCCTCTCCGTGGCACAGGCCCGGGAGTTGGAAGCCACCGCCCGTGACCTGCACCTGCACGTCCTGGTGGAGGTACACGACGAAGCGGAACTGGAAGCCGCCCATGCCTTGCACACCTCCCTGCTCGGCATCAACAATCGCGACCTGCGAACCTTTGCGACCTCACTGGATACCACCCTGCGCCTCGCTGGTCGGGCAGAGCCCGGTCGGTGCATCATCTCCGAAAGCGGCATCCGCACACCGAAGGATATTCTCCATTTGCAGAAACATGGCGTCCATGCCTTCCTGGTAGGGGAAACCTTGATGCGGGAGAGCGATCCGGGTGCGGCGTTGGCACGACTGTTGGAGCGTTGAAGGATGGTTCGCATCAAAGTCTGTGGCATGACCCGCCTGGAAGATGCCCTGGCCGCCATCCATCTGGGGGCAGATGCCATTGGCCTGGTGTTTTATCCAAAATCGCCACGCTACATCGCACCGGAACGTGCGGCGAGACTTGTCGCTGCCCTGCCCCCTCTGGTGTCGGTGGTTGGCTTATTCGTCAACCACCCTCGGGAGGAGATTTTGCACATTGTCCAACAGTGCCACCTCTCCGAGGTCCAACTGCATGGTGATGAATCCCCTGCGGATTGCCTGCTGTCCAACACCATGCAGCCTGGCACAATCCGCGTCATCAAGGCGGTGCGTGTCGCCACTCCAGCCGACCTGCAACCTGTCGCTCGCTATCCGGTTGCCGGTATCCTCCTGGACGCCAAAACCCCCCATGCCTACGGCGGCACCGGGATGACCTTCGACTGGTCCATCCTGTCAGGCCTGCACGGTCACCCCCCTCTGATCCTGGCAGGTGGCCTGAATCCGAACAATGTGGCCCGTGCCATCCGCATCGTCAAACCCTATGGGGTGGATGTTTCGAGCGGTGTCGAATCCTCCCCTGGGATCAAGGATCATGATCGCATGCAACATTTCATTACCTGCGCCCGACAAGCCGGCGCCGAGGTGTGCGCATGAATTGGTTCGAGCGTATCATACGTCCGAAAATCAAGGCCAGTGACAAGCGCAACCGTCCCTCACCCGAGGGGTTGTGGATCAAATGCCCTGAATGCGGTCAAACCCTCTTCCAGAAGGAGTTGGAACGCAATCTGGATGTGTGCCGGCATTGTCAGCACCACTTCCGCATCTCCGGGAAACGCCGCATCGACATCACCCTGGATCCCGAGGGACGCCAGGAACTCTTTCCGGCGATCTATCCCACAGACCCCCTCAAATTCAAGGATCTCAAGCGATATCGGGACCGCATCAAGGAGGCGCAACGTAAAACCGGCGTCAACGATGCGGTTCGCGTCTACAAGGGGTTTATCGAAAGAGTCCCCGTGGTGGTTGCTGCCCTTGACTTCGACTTCATGGCCGGTTCGATGGGATCGGTGGTCGGAGCCAAGATTGCCCATGCGGCCCTGGTTGCAGAACGCACCAAGTGTGGGTTTATCGTCTTCCCGGCATCGGGAGGAGCGCGCATGCAGGAGGGTATCCTCTCTCTGATGCAAATGGCCAAATCAACAGCAGCCATCACGCGCCTGGAAGATGCTGCCCTTCCCTTCATCGTCGTCCTGACCGATCCCACATCGGGTGGTGTGACCGCCTCCTTTGCCATGCAGGGGGATGTCATTCTGGCCGAACCCAACGCCCTGATCTGCTTCGCCGGTCCCAGGGTGATCGAACAAACCATACGTGAAGCCCTGCCGGAAGGATTTCAACGCAGCGAATACCTTCTGGAACACGGTTTTCTGGATCGCATCTGCCATCGCAACGAGATCCGTTCCCTGCTTGCGACGACCCTGTCCCGTTTGACCGGACGCAGTGTCTCTGTCTCTCCGGGTGGGTTGCTCTCCACCATGCCTGAGGCGATACAGCCCACGCTCTTCGACCCGGACGCCCCGTGACCCGGTCGGCTGCCGCCGAACGCCTTCTCTCCCAGGCCACCCGGTTTTCCGATCGGCGCATCCGCCTGGGGTTGGGGCGCATGCGGCGCCTTCTGAATGCCTTGGGAAATCCCGAACATACCCTGGACGCCATTCACGTTGCCGGCACCAATGGCAAGGGTTCCACCGTTGCCTTCCTGGAGGCGATGTTGCGGCAGGCCGGTCATGAACCCGGCGTCTACATATCGCCGCACCTGCAACGCTTCCATGAGCGCATCCGTTGCTGTGGTCAGGATATCGATGACGCCTCCCTGGAGGCCCTGTTGACGACGGCTTTGCGGGTCAATGCCGAACAACCAGCCACCTTCTTCGAGTTGACCACGGCAGCTGCCTTGCTCCATTTTTCCCATGTACGGCGCCCTGCACCAAGCGGCATCCATTCAGCCACCGCACGCCAGCCGGTGATCCTGGAGACCGGACTTGGCGGACGATTGGATGCAACCAACGTGGTCTCTCCCCGCTTGACTTTGATCACGCCCATCGGCTTGGATCATCAGGAGTATCTGGGGCATACCTTGTCCCGGATCGCCTGGGAAAAGGCGGGTATCCTGAAACCGGGCGTTCCTGCCGCCGCAGATCCGGGCCCGGAGCTTGCCGCAGCCACCCTGCTTCGTCGTGCCGACCGCCTGGGCGTTCCACTCTGGTTGCGTCATCGGGATTACCGATTCGGGTGCCCGGACTCATCCGGTTCGTGGCACTATCAAGACCCGTTGGGCAGCCTGACCCTCCCTTCCCCCCGTCTGGTGGGAGAACACCAGATTGGCAACGCCGCTCTGGCCGTGGCCGGTTTGCGTCTGCTTGCCACCCTGCCTGCCAACCTCTGGCATATATCCGCCGCAGCCTTGTGCGAGGGCGTTGCCCAGGCCTGGATTCCGGGGCGCCTGGAACACTTTCCAGGAACGCCGTCGATCTGGCTGGATGGCGCACACAACCTCCCGGGTGCCCAGGTGTTGGCCCATGCCCTGACCCGGATGGAACCCCTGCCTACCCATCTTGTTTTTACCGCCTTGCAGGACAAGGATGTGGTTGGCATGGCCAGGAGTCTGGCTTCGTTGCTCAGTCATGTCTGGATCACAACTTTGCCGGAACCACGCGCCTCCGATCCTCGCCATCTGGCCTTGGTCTGGCAGGAACAAGGTGTTTCCACAACGGTCTCCCCTGATCCGGCAACGGCCCTCTCCCTGGCGCGAAAGCATTGTCCCGTTCACGGGCGGGTGGTGGTGACCGGATCGCTGCACCTTGTTGGCGTCATACGCGACAAGCTGATGGAAGAAAAGGGGTAACGATTCAGCGCTTTTGCACGCCCCAAAACGCATCACAGCCCCACATGACCACGATCACGCAAAACGTCCCGCACCACCGCCTGCAACAGATCGTAAGGCGTTGGCTTTCTGAACACCTTGATGCCAGCAAGGACACTCCCGTTGGCTGCGATTTCCTGTTCATCCAGCCCGGTTACGACGATGATACGCGATTGGCGAAGTTCTGGTGTGCTTTTCAGTTTTTTGATCATTTTGTAACCATCCATGGATGGCATCATGAGGTCGGTGATGATGATTTCCGGCTGATGCAGTCCAGCCTGGATCAACCCATCGAAGCCATTTTCCGCGACCACAAGCCGCACGGGCAGCCCCCAACCGGCAACGACCCTTTTTGACAAGTTTCTCAAATCCTCATCATCCTCGACCATCAACAAGGTCAAAGATGACCGCTCCGACACCCGCAGCTCCCTGGCTCGATCTGCCAACAGTTGATTGACCGAGCTCATCGGAATGCGGCGATGCTTGCCGACGGTTTTCCAGGCTTTGATGACACCTCGATCCAACCAGTAATGAATCGTGCGCGGAGAGATACCCAACAACCGCGCTGCCTGGGTCGTGGTGACAAAATAATCGCTCCCCTCCGGGTTGTCTGACGGACCCATATCACCTCCCGCCACGGAATAAGCACTCCCGAACCAGGGGACGCCATTTCTGGTGGCATATGACAAACCCATCATGCTCCCCACTGACACGAGCGAACCGGCCAAGGTGCCATCCAGCAAGACATGGGCGTTCCTGAAAATCCTGCAAAACAAGCATAACCGGCATAACACTACTGAATCGGCCCCCAAAGTTCAAGGCATCATAGTGCCGAAAGGGGTGAAATTTTTGTTGCAAAACTCGCAATTCTTGCTAATAATGCAAATAGGGGTCTCTGCAAAATGGCCACAGAGGAACCCACCATTTTCCGGTCTTGGAACCGCAACCGGCAAAGTTGGGCAGATTTTTCAACTCCAGCAGGATGACCGGGATGGTGCTCCATGGATACGCGCAACAAATCTTCACACGCAGCCTGTCATGAGGCCGTTCCTTTTTCCCATGACGCCCGCAATGTGTCTCGAAGGGAGAGCGTGTTGTATGTGCCGAGACTGGATCAGATGCGGGGTGAATTTGGTATCCATTTTTTCGACTTCATAAGAGGTTTTCAGGCCAAGATCACCCTCCACGCGGAGATGATCCGGCTGGCTGCTCGTGAGAACGATACCCAACAGGTGGCAAAAGAGAGCCATCACTTGAAAAACCTGTGCGAGCAGATTTGTCTGCACCAAATGGGGGCTTTGGCGGCTCAGATCGAATCCATTGCCCTTACCGGAAACCTCCAGGGTATCAAACACCTTGTCGAAAAACTCATCAGGGCTGGACTGGTCGCGCACGTTGAACTGACGAAATTTTGCTCGTCATGCAACAAACTTGGTCGAACCCGTTGAAACGAGGGTTTTTCACATCCACCAGGTGATCCTGGCGAAGCCGACCCGGGATCACGCACAAATTCAAGGAGACGGCCATGGAAAACAATGTTCGTGCAGTCAACGCTCTCATGGGAAGCGTCTATTTCGACCCGGAAATCAGTGATCAGGCCAGCCAGAAAAAAAGACCGCCACTGGTGACCCTGTCGCGCAGTTTCGGAGCCAATGGCAGCAAAACGGCTGAATTGCTGGCCAAGAGGCTGGGAGTCCAATGCTATGGCTATACCCTGCTCAACGCCATCGTGGAAACCCTGGAATCCAACAAGCACCTGACCAGACTTTTCGACGAAAAATCGGTCAACACTGTGGAAAATTGGCTCATTCCCCTGTTGACCCAAGGAAAAGGTTCAAAAAACGAATACATGCGTTGCCTGGTCAAGGCGGTGTCAGCCGTTGCCAAGGGCGGTGGTGTGATCGTCGGACGCGGCGCCCACCTGATTCTCTCATTGAATCCTTCGGTCTTCCGGGTCAGGGTGGAGGGCTCGCTGGAAATGTGCGCCAAGCGCATTGCGGCGCGGGAGGGACTCGACCTGGATACCGCCAAAGTCCGCGTTGTCCAGGTCGACAGTGAACGCAAGGACTTTGTGCGCGAAATCTACCAAAGTTTTCCCTCGATTCGCGCCTATTACGATGTTGTGATCAACTCGGATCACCTCCAACCCGAACAGATGGTCGATATTATCGTGTTTGCCATGGAAGAGCGGGGTTTGCTGGAACACTCCACCAAGGATCACCCCATGCCAACGCCAACCTCGGAGGCGAGGATGGCTGTTAATCTGCTGTCAAACCCGCCCAACCTGGAGGCGTTTCTCATGTTGTCCCCATTTTGAATTTAACCTGTATATTCAAAATGGTGTACCCTACATCTTCTGTGCCTTTTCTCCTGCCACTCCGGTACGGATGGGGCTTTTTCTGAGCGCCCGGGCGCCGCCATGCGGCATTGCCTGCCCCTGCTCGCACGCCATACGGTTCACATCGACCTGC
>JADGBZ010000052.1 GCA_015231175.1 Magnetococcales bacterium
GTTTTGCCAGGTTGGGCCATCCTGAGGCGGCCTGTCTTGCCGGCCTTCTCTATGCTGGCGGTCTCGGTACCCGGCACAATCTCTCCAAGGCGCAACTCTACCTCGCCCAGGCCAAACAAGGCGGCAATCAACAAGCCGGAATCCTGCTGCAACAACTGACGACCAGTCCGACTTCCCTGAACATTCCCGAGGAGTTGGCCCGCTTTGCCGCCACACTGCCGGACAACGTGCCGCCAGAACCCTCACCAGGCGACCGTGACAACAAAACAAATCACGCTGCATTCCTGGCCTTTCTGCAACAACCGGCCTTGCAGGAAATATGGGCCGGCAACGTCATCAAGAGGCTGACCAATCCGTATCAGTACCATATCTGGTGAGTTTTCGTCTCTTGAGCGATGGCCGGCTGATGACCAGTTTTTCAAATCACCGGCCCGGCGCTGCATGGCCGTGGGCGTAGGATCATGACAACAGGCGGTCGGAAAACAACGTCGCCAAACAGCATCAATGACGCAGCCAGGAGATCAAAACCAGAGCCTGAACAAGAGATATCAGAATCAACCCATAAGCCCCGCCGACATAGACCGCCTCCAGGATTCTGGAGCCCACGTCCCGTGTCTGCTGCCACTTTTTTTGCGATCCACCACCCGACATGGCCATGGCTCTCATGCCCTCCGACTGCCACCCTGTTCCCAGCCAAAACCCCGCCAGAATCCGTCGATCCTCGGACCTGCCACGAGCCTTTAAAGCAAATCCCAGACCAGTTTAACAGGTCTGTGACACCGAAAAACTCAGCCCCCCGAAGGCCGGTCGATCTCGGCAAAGACCTCTTGTTGACGGCTCTTCAGGTATTCGTTGATCACCGCCAAATCCCTATGGGTCAGATCATTGAACACAACGCGAACCAATCGATCCTGCTCCTGTTCCCGAACCTGGATGTGCAACAGATTGCCCCAGACCTCCAAATCCTGTGGACCAAGTTCCAGGGTATCTCCCTGCGAAAACCACTTCAGGGGCAAAGTGAAGCTGACCCATACGGAGTCGAAAAGGGCGCGCTCATCGACAGCCGCCGTCAGGGAAAGTGAAAACGACCCACCCCCCGCCGAGAGATTGAGCAGGCGTGCGGTGTATTCACGCCCGGCCAGGATGAAACGGGATGCGGCGGGCTCGGTCAGTTCCACACGATTGAAAACCCGATGGCCAAAATACCCCTCCGCCAAATTGATCTGGAACAAACGTGCCACACCCAGATGGGGATAGACATCCCGCACCTGCGCGACAAGACCAATCGGCAAATGGGGCAGGGAGAGAAAAGTGCGTCCCTCGACCTGCATGGCCCGCAACTGCCCAGGGGAGACGCGAACCAGGGCCTCGTTTTCGGAAAACCCCTCCACGCTCCCCTTGCCCGCAAGAGGAACGCCCTTGAATTGATTGTATAATACAATATCGTCACCGCGTTGACGACAAATCTCGAACTCCCTTGGCACATCCACGTAGCGCATCATGGCCGGGTCTTCGAAGGAGACCGAAAAGCGGCACAGGAGGGAACCGCTCTTCATGCAGATGTGTTCCTTCTGCACGATGGACTCATCAAAATATTCGGCGATTCCCTGCACAATCCCGCGCAACAGGGAACACAACTGGCGCGGCGAAAAGTAGACCACGGCGCACTCGCCATGCCGCAAACGCAGGCTGCGAATGTCCGGAGGCACAATATTGGGGTTCTGCGATCCCACGGCCCCATGGAGAATCCCTTGCAGATTTTCCAGGATGTCCATGGTGGTCCAATGCTCCTCGATAAGCCCCATGGAGATCCCCATCTCCACCAGGCCATTTCCCATGTGGCCACCCAGGCTTTCGAGCACCGTATCCAGATCGGTCTCCAGCAGGCGGGTCGCCACGCGAAACAAAGCCATGGCCTCCTGGTCTGGATAATCCACCTCCGGCAAGTACTCCTTCTCGCTGACCATGGCCAGGGATTGGGCACGCCCCCAGGCGCCCGCACCTATGCTGGTCTCCAGAAAATCCTCCATGGCCAAAAAGATGATCCCCAACATGACCGCTGTGATCCTCACACCCCTTTTTTGCCCGATTCGGCGGGTACTCTCGCCTGAATCATGTTATGCTGACCGCGCGTTGCCAAGGTCACCATTCAGCACCCTTGCAAGAAAAACATGGACATGAAAGCCTTTGTCAGAGCTTCGCCCCGAACCCCACCAGGACGCTGTCCTGGACCTGCCAGGAAGCCAGCTCCCTGGACCCCGATGCGTGGCCGGGTGGTGCATGGTTGCCAGCACCCTTCATCGCCCTTGCACCGAGCGGCAAGAATGGGACCAACTCCAGCATGACGCCAACCCCTCCCCCTTCTGACCAACCCGAACCCATGCAGGACGCCTCGGCCTGGGAGACCCCTCCTGGCCGGCAGACCTGGGACGACCCGTTGCTGCAATGCCTGGTTCTGTTGACCCGGCACTGGCAACGCCCGGCCTCCGAGGAGTCTCTGCGCAGCGGCCTCCCCCTGGCCGGCGACAAAATGACCCCGGAACTTTTGACCCGGGCCGCCATCCGGGCCGGCTTTGCTGCCCGGACTGTACGCAAACCCCTGGAACGCATCTCCCCCCTGACCTTGCCCGTCGTGTTGCTGCTCAAGGATCGGCAGGCCTGCATCCTGACCCGGCGCGATGATGTCACAAAAATGGCTACCGTCATCCAACCGGACAGCGGCGCAGGCACCGCAGACATACCCTTGGCCGAACTCAAGGAGCAGTATGCCGGTCACGCCATTTTCGTGCGCCCGGCATTTCAGTTCGACAGCCGCGCCGACGAAAAGATCGAGCCCCCTCCCAAAACCTGGTTTTGGGGCACGTTGCGTCGCTTTTGGCCCATCTACGGAGAGGTGATCCTCGCCTCGCTGCTGATCAACATTTTTACCCTGGCCAGCCCCCTGTTCGTCATGAATGTCTATGACCGGGTGGTGCCCAACAATGCCGTGGAGACATTGTGGGTATTGGCCATCGGAGTCTGCTCGATCTACCTGTTTGATTTTATCCTGCGCTCCCTGCGCGGCTATTTTTTGGACGTGGCCGGCAAAAAGGCGGACATGCTGATGGCCAGCATGATTTTTGAACACGTCATCGGCCTGCGCCTGGCTGCCCAACCTGGATCAGCCGGCGCCATGGCCAAACATCTGCATGAGTTTGAATCCCTCCGCGATTTCTTCACCTCAGCCACCCTGACAACCTTCATGGACCTGCCATTCCTGGTCATTTTCCTCTGGACGGTTGCCTTCCTGGGAAAATCGGCAGCCTGGTTTCCCCTCATGACCGTCCCGGTCGTCATCCTGGCAGGCTTTCTGTTGCAGTTCCCTTTGAACCGCATCGTCCAGAAAAGTTCCCGGGAGGCGGCACAAAAGCATGCCATCCTCGTCGAAACCATGAGTGGGCTGGAAACCATCCAAACCCTGGGCGCCACGGGCGTGATGCAACGCAAATGGGAACAGTGCGTGGCCATGACCGCCGATTCGGGTTTGCGTTCGCGCTTCCTCTCCTCCCTGGCCGTCAACTTTGCCGCCCTGGCAACCAACCTGGCGACCGTAGCCGTGATCGTCCATGGCACCTATCTGATTGCCGCCGGAGAGTTGACAACAGGCGCCCTGGTCGCCTGCTCCATCCTGACTGGCCGCGCCCTGGCCCCCCTCTCCCAGGTGGCTGGCATTCTGGTACGCCTGCAACAATCGTTGGTCTCCTTGAAAATTTTGAATCATATCATGATGCTGCCTATCGAACATCCTCCGGAACTCCGCTTTTTGCATCGTCCCCATCTCGCCGGAGGGGTGACATTCCAGGAGGTGACGTTCCAATATCCGGGCGTCCCCCTGCCGGTGTTGCTTCAGGTCTCGTTTCACATCCAACCTGGCGAGCGGGTCGGCATCATTGGCCGGGTTGGATCGGGCAAAAGCACGCTGTTCAAGTTGATTCTGGGCCTCCTGCAACCCCAGGAAGGGGCCATCCTGGCCGATGGCGCCGATATCCGGCAGATCGACCCCGCCGATCTGCGCCGCAATATAGGCTGCGTGCCCCAGGAACCGCTGCTCTTTTTTGGGACCGCCCGGGAAAACATAGTCCTGGGTCACCCCCTTGCCGACGATGCCGAAGTGTTGCGGGCGGCCATCCTCTCCGGGGCCGACACTTTTATCGGTAAACATCCCCGGGGGTTTGACCTTCCCATCGGCGAGGGGGGCAGAGGCCTCTCCGGCGGGCAGCGGCAATGCATCGCCATTGCCCGTGCCCTGGTGGCCAACCCCTCCCTGCTTCTCTTCGACGAACCCACCAGCGCCATGGACAGCGGCGCCGAGGAGAGATTCAAACATCACCTCTCCACCACTCTTCCAGGTAAAACCTTGCTTCTGGTGACCCACAAGGCCTCCCTGCTGAGCCTGGTCGATCGGCTGCTCCTGCTGGAAGAGGGCCGCATCCTGGCCGACGGACCCCGGGATACCGTTCTGCGGCAACTGGCCGAAGGCCACTTCCGGCAAAAGGGGGCTTGACATGGGTGATCCCTGGCAGGAGAGCGATTTTTATCCAGAAGCCGCTGCCGCCCGCCAACGGCGCCTGCACCCCTTCTCTCATCTCCTCCTGATCCTGATCACCCTTTTTTTCGCACTGGCCGTGATTTGGGCATGGCGCGCCAACCTTGACGAAGTCACCGTGGGCCATGGCCGTGTCATCCCTTCGGGTCAGGTCCAGGTGGTCCAAAACCTGGAAGGGGGTATCATCTCCGACATTCTCGTCAAGGAAGGAGAGGTGGTACAAAAAGGAGATATCCTCCTGCGCATCGATGATACCCAGTTCCGCTCCACGTTCCGGGAAAACCACATGCGTTATCTCTCCCTGGTCACCCGCACCGCCCGCCTCAACGCCGAGGCTGCTGGCCAGGAGACATTTACCCCTCCCGAAGAGGTCGAGCGCGAACAACCCAGCGTGGCCGCCAGCGAAAAAGAGCTTTTTTTGAGCCGCCGCCGATCATTGGAGTCGAACCTGCGCATTCTGCACAGCCAGGTCGAGCAAAAGGAACAGGAGATTGTCGAACTGACGGCATCGCAAAAACAAATAGAACGCCGCCTGGCCCTGTTGCGCAAGGAGTTGGCCATCACCGACCCCATGGTCAAACAGGGCGTCATGTCCCAAGTCGAATTGTTGCGCCTGCAACGCGAAGTCGCGGAACTGGAAGCCACTGCGGAAAACGCTGCACTGGCTCTGCCCCGGTTGCGGGCTGCCTTGGCGGAAATTCGCGCGAAAGCCGACGAACCCCGCCTGGAGTTTCGCAAACAAACCCTCAACGACCTGAACATCGCCAAAGGGGAGTTGAACGGCATCACGGAGTCCATGACCCCCATGAAAGATCGGGTCGTTCGCACAGCACTCCGCTCCCCTGTCAGGGGAACCGTGGTACAGATCAAGGTCAGCACCATCGGCCAGGTGGTTCGGTCTGGCGTGGACCTCATGGAGATCATGCCCCTGGAAGATTCCCTGCTCATTGAGGCCCGCATCCGGCCCGCCGATATCGGATTTCTTCATCCCGGCCAAAAAACCATGGTCAAATTCACCGCCTACGACTTTGCCATCTACGGCGGCCTGACCGGAGAACTGGTCTTCATCAGCGCCGACACCATCATCGATGAGAGTGGCGAACGTACCGAGCGTGGCGAACACTTCTATCGGATCCAGGTGCGCACCCACAAAAACCATCTCGGTTCCACCGAAAACCCCCTCCCCATCATTCCCGGCATGGTGGCCATCGTGGACATCATCACGGGCAAAAAGACCGTCCTGGATTATCTTCTCAAACCCATTCTGAAGGCCCGCCACAATGCCTTACGCGAGCGTTGAATTTGTAAAAAGCGTCAAAAAGGCCTGGGAGCGTGCACGGCTCCTGGTCGGGTTGGCCGGAGCCCTGGGAGGCGGTTGCGTGATGCAGCACCATGGCAAAACATCCCCCATGGCGGACCAACCCCAAATGGCCATGAACCAACCCGAACAAGTGATCGTCCGGGCCGAACCGGCTGCGACGGATCCCATCGTTTTGCGCTTGTCCACCGCAAAAGGCAAAGACCCAATCCTGCGCGCCACCGAAAATCTCCAACTGGATGCATCCGTGTCCCATCCAGCCCATCTCTACTGCTTCTACCAGGGCCACGCCCAGGCGCTTGTGCGCATCCATCCCAACCGTTTCCACACGGATTCCCATACCGACCCCGCAGACAAGGTCAGGTTACCCGACAAACATTTCAACATCCGCATGGAAAAACCCAACGTCACCGAAAAAGTCCTCTGCCTGGCCACGCATCGCGACGCCGCTCCTGCCCTCCCCTCCCGGATTTATGCCAGAGATCTGGCGCCCATTCCGGGGGTGTCTCTCCATGATGTATTGAATGAATTCAAAAAAATTGATAGCCTGCTGGCCTACGACGTGGTCACCGTCAAGACCATCCCCTGATTCCCGGCCCCGGATCGACCGAGCGAAAAGGGTTGTTTATCCTGGTCGCTCATGTCAGTATTTTTTCAAGAAAAGCGTGGACATGAAAGACATTGACAGGGCTTCGCCCCGAACCCCGCCAGGACGCTGTCCTGGACCTGCCAGGGAGCCAGCCCCCTGGAACCCGATGCGTCAGCTTTTTTTTCGTGGCCGTGTGCTGAGTGGTTGCCTGCAAGGTTCCTTTCCTTTGCCCGGTTTGTTCATTCTTGTTCTCGCCCTGCTGACCTGGGCAACCAGCCTTCATGCCAACGAAACCACCGATACGATCCAAAGGGCCAAGGAGGGAGATGCCACTGCGCAACGCCTCCTCGGCGTGATGTACGACGAAGGGCGTGGTCTGCCCCAGGACAACCTTGAGGCCTTCCGCTGGTACCATCTGGCAGCAGAACAAGGCGACGCCCTGGCGCAAAACAACCTTGGCTCCATGTACAACCTCGGCCAGGGCATCCCCCAGAATGACACCGAAGCCGTGAAATGGTTTCGCAGAGCAGCGGAACAAGGCAGTGCCGTGGCTCAAGTCAACCTTGGACGCATGTGTGCCAACGGCCAGGGCACCAACCTGGATTTCAAGGAAGCCTTCACCTGGTTCCGCCTCGCCGCCGAGCAAGGTGACCCAGCCGGTCAGGAGAGTCTCGCCCTGATGTATGCCAATGGCCACGGCGCCCTTCTGGATTTGAAAGAGGCGGCAGCATGGTATCGAAAATCGGCCATGCAGGGGTATGCCAACGCCCAATTCGGTCTGGGAAAAATGTATTTGAACGGCCTGGGCATGCCCCAGGACTATGTCCAGGCCCACATGTGGTTCAACCTGGCCGCCGCCAACGGCAGTGAAGGCGCCGCCAAAGCCCGCGACAAGACCGCCGTCGTCATGACTCCCGACCAGATTGCCGAAGCACAAAAAATGGCCCGCGAGTGCCCGTGCAGCAACAACACCGATCCGGCTGCGCCGCAAAAAAACGGTAACTATTCAGCACCCGGGAACGAATCGGGGTCCAGGGGGCTGGCTCCCTGGCAAGTCCAGGACGGAGACCTGGTGGGGTTCGGAGCGAAGCCCTGACAAAGGCTTTCATGTCCAAACCATGTGTCCAAGCCTTGTGGGGTTCGGGGCGAAGCCCCGACCAAGGCTTTCAAATCCATGCCTTCCTTGAAAAAGCCTTGAAAAAGCACCGAATCGTTACGGATTTCATGTATTCAATCAGGATCCAACCATGACCCTCGAAGAAGCGGAAAAGCTGATCTACGACAGTTTGCGGGAAGGCAAGGCGGATACGGCGCGGCACATCCTGGAGATGATTCTGAACGTCGCCGGAAACCAGGCCGAAGTCAAACAACTTCTGGTCCATGTCCAACCTTTGCTGGTACTCGATAACATTTTGACATCGCTCGAAAAAACCCGGGTTCGGGTCTCCAGATCCACCCAGATTGAGGCCCTGCGGCTCTATCGTGACATGCTTGCCGATGAAAAATACGCCGATCCTCGCAGAGTGGAGCGGTATGGGGAGTCGTTCTACTCCCAAAACGACGAGGATGGAATTATTGCAGAAATTTTCCGCCGCATCGGCACAACGAACTGCACATTTCTCGAATTCGGCATCGACAACGGCCTGGAGTGCAACACCCTGTTGCTGACCTACAAGGGGTGGCGCGGCGTCTGGATGGATGGCAACGAACAAAACATCGACTTCGTCAGACAAAAGTTCAAGCCCCTGATCGACAGCGGCGCCTTGCGTGTGCAACGCCAATGGATCACCGCTGAAACAATCAACGATGTCATCACCTCGCTCGACCTGCCTCGCGAGATCGATTTGTTGAACATCGATATTGACGGCAACGATTACCATGTTTTCAAGAGCATCGATACCCTTCAACCCAGAGTTGTGATCATCGAGTATAATGGAAAGCTCCCCCCTCCCATCCTTGCCGTGCAGCATTACCGGGCCGAGGCCCGATGGGACGGCAGCGACTATACGGGCTGCTCCCTGGCTTCATTGACCGGGCTGGCTACCCGGAAGGGGTACCAGTTGGTGGGGTGCAACATAACGGGCAGCAACGCATTTTTCGTCAGGCAGGATTTGTGCGGCGACCGTTTCTACACCCCGGCCACAGCGGAAGCCCTTTTCAACCCGGCCCGTTATGGCTTGTATTACGGGGGGGCCTTTCAGAGTGGACACACCGCAAGCTACGGCGAGTGGGATTTCATCTGACGCAACCATTCCGCACTCAGCCACGCATCGGGGTCCAGGGAGCTGGCTCCCTGGCAGGTCCAGGACAGAGTCCTGGTGGGGTTCGGGGCAAAGCCCTGACAAAGGCTTTCATATCCAAGCTTTTCTTGAAAGGGTGCTGAATAGTTGCCATGCTACAAGCCCAAGACTTCCTTGGCCAAGGGTATGGTCAGCGGTCGTTTTTGCAGCAGGGAAGCATGATCCAGGGCAGCGATCGCCTGCATGAAATCAGGCACCCGGCGCGGCAGACGGTTGACCAGAAACCTGACCAGATCCTGACCGATCCTGACTTGGCGTTCCAGGGCCATTTGGGCCAGGATGGCCGCTAAATCTTCTTCATCCGGAGGTTGCAACAGCAACACCGGTCCCCACATCAACCGCGAACGCAAATCTTCACGCACGTCAGCCAGGTTGCCGGGTTGCTCACGACCGGCAAACAACAGGCGCACCCCGGCTGCCCGCATGCCGTTGTAGAGGTAGAGAACGGCCTCCTGCAAAGAGGCCGAAGTGTTCAGGCGGTCCATGGCATCCACCGCCACCAGGCGGCACCCCTCGAAGCGGGACAAAAAACCCGCCAGCATGGCCTCGCTCACCTCCTCCGAACCTTGCTGTTCCACCTCCTCTTTCCGGTCGCTTCTCCCCCCTTCCAAATGGTGATCCAGACCCGCAAGATCCAGGTAAAGTGCCGCATGCGGGCCATATTGGTCCCTGACTTGCCGAACGGTGGCCTGGAGCAGATGGGTCTTGCCGGTTCCGGCCTCGCCACACAGGGTCAGGCCCGCGAATGGGGGAACGTGGGATATCTCTCCCGCTTCGCCAAAACTGCGCACCGCCTCGACCGCCATACGATTCCCCCTGCCAACGACCAGATTGGCAAACGTCAAAACCGGATCCAAAGGCAGATCCAGAAGCAACTGTTGTGGCTGATCGTCGTGGAGATTCATGGCAACAACTCCGGATTTTCCACATGAACCAACTTGCGGGTCCAGGCCAACACATAAACCAGGCCGGAAATGCTCGTGGTCGCGGTCGTCAACCAGACAAACGGCTCCACAAGCCAAGCCAACACCCCATAAACCCCGGAGAACAACACCAAAAGAACCATCAGAATCTGTACCACGGTGTTGACCTTGCTGATCCAAAGGGGCTGCATGCGCAGGGTTCCGGTCATCAACTGAAAGACCACCGCGCCGACCAGAATGATCACGTCCCGGGTCACGACAGTCAGCGTCAGCATGAGCGGCATCTGACCCAGATAGGTGAGGGTGATAAAAGCGGATACCAACAGCAATTTGTCCGCCAAGGGATCCAGGTACCCTCCCAATTCGGTGACCATGTCAAACCGTTTCGCGATCAACCCATCCACGGCATCCGTGGCCCCGGCCATGGCAAACAACCAGGCTGCAACTTTCCCATGCCCGTTCAGCACCAACCAGACAAAGACAGGCACCGCGAAAATGCGCAGGAAAGACAACGCATTCGGCAGATTCATGGCATGTGGACCGTCAGCTCGTTCCGGGTTCGTTCCGGGCGACTGCCCATACCCGTCAGTGATTCCAAAAGCTTATCATCCTGGCCCTGAAAATCCAGAATCAGCAGAACATCACGGGCCGTCATCGCCGCTGTCCGCATGGCCGCCACCCCGGGAACTTTTGCCAATTTCTTGACAAACTCCGCATATCCGGCCAGTTGCCGGTCATGGATGACACGCAATGGCACTGCGTGGTTCAACTCCGGCTTCACGGCATGGCCCTGCCCCCAGTTATCCAGGATCATTTCGACAAACTTTGTCGCCAGGGGTCCATCCAGGCAGTTCTGCAACCCGTGGCCATCGGCGGGGCCACACCCCTTGCGGGCTCGTAGGCGAATACGGCGCAACTCGCCCGTGATATCGCTCTCCACCAAGGTCGCGATCGCCGAGGGTAGAGAACCGGACGCTGCTTCCTGCGGACTCTCCATGCCATACCATGCGGTCCAGATCCGCTGTGTCCCATACCGGCTCTCGGCCCAGCTCCACAAGGCCGGATCCCTCTCGGTGACCCGCTTCAGGGCCAGATTGGTGATATCCTCGATATCCCCCATGGGTTCCAACACCGTGACGCCGTAACGCGCCGCCGCAGCCTGCACAGCTTTGGCAAAGGATTGTCCCGGATCGGCAAGCCGCTCCTCCCCGGAGCCCTCGACCTGGGCCATCAGGAACAGTGTCGGGGGATAAGTGTTTTCATTGTAGGTAAACCCGACCGCATCAAACACCTTGCGCACGGCGTCCCGGGAAAAGGTCACATCCAGAACCATATGCAACCGGGTGTTGACCCCTTCCACCACCCGTTTTTCCGCCTGGACGACCACCCGTTCGATCAAGGTGTCCAATCCGGTCTTGAGTTCCCGCAACCTGTCGGCGTGGCGCGACCGATCTTCGCTGGTCAGCATGCGCGCCTGGAGGGAGTGCCAAGCCTGCTCTTTGGCCATGGCCATGCCCGTCGCCTGGGGATCCCGGCCCTTTTCATCCGTCGGGGGGAGAACCACCTCCACCCCCTTGACCAGATAAACGCTCTCCGCCAGAGCCAATGCCGGCCATGACACACACAAAAACCAGACGATCGATATCCATCCGGCCCGTCGAAAAAATTGGATCATGTTTCATACCATCCTGAAACTTACGTCGGAGATAACGAAGGACGTTTCGGAAAGCCATGGCGATATAGTAACCTCCACGGAGACCATGTAAAAGGCAGAAAGGAACTTGTCGACCATGAGCAAGCCCAGCATCCCCCCCCCCCCCCCCCCCCCCCCCTGCACCGCGTCCCGGCTTGACCTATCGTGACGCCGGGGTCGATATCGACGCCGGCAACCGTCTGGTCGATATGATCCGTGGGGCAGTGGGAACGACGCGACGCGCCGAGGTTTGTTCCGATCTCGGCGGTTATGGCGCCCTGTTCCGCCCACAATGGGGCCGATTTCAGGATCCTCTGCTGGTCTCCACCACCGACGGCGTCGGCACCAAATTGAAGCTGGCGTTTCTCATGGAACGTCACGATACGGTGGGCATCGATTTGGTGGCCATGTCGGTCAACGATCTGGTCGTACAAGGTGCGGAACCCCTGTTTTTTCTGGACTACTTCGCCACCGGTCGTTTGGACCCGGCCCTCGCCGCCACCGTGATCGGCGGCATCGCGGAGGGGTGCCGCCAGGCCGGATGCGCACTGGTGGGCGGTGAAACCGCCGAGATGCCCGATTTTTATGCCCCGGGAGAGTATGACCTGGCCGGCTTTGCCGTGGGTATCGTCGATCGGCAACGACTCATCAATGGACAACGTATCGTGCCGGGAGATGTCGTCGTCGGCCTGGCCTCATCCGGGCCACACGCCAACGGCTACTCCCTGATTCGCCGGATCATCCTGCCGCCCCATGGCCCCGGCCTGGATGCCCCCTTTGCCGGTGGAACCCTGGGTGAGACCCTGCTCACCCCGACCCGAATATATATTCGCTCACTCCTGGAACTTTGTGGACAGATCGAGGTCAGAGGTCTTGTCCATGTCACCGGCGGGGGGTTCTGGGACAACATTCCCCGCATTCTTCCCGCAACCGTCCAAGTCGAGATTTCTTTGCAAAATTGGCCCATGCCTCCCGTTTTTCGTCTTCTTCAGGATCTGGGACAGGTCTCCCGGGATGAGATGCTCCGCACCTTCAATTGCGGCATCGGCATGATCGCCGTTTTGGCTCCAGAGGATGTCGACCTGGCCCTCGCCCACCTGCAACGGTCTGGCGAGCAGGCCTGGGTCATTGGCCGGGTTACAGCGCGCGGCGATGGGCCCGATCAGGTCTGCATCCATGGCTGACCCCTCCTTTCGTTATGGCGTTCTCATATCCGGGGGCGGCTCCAATCTCCAGGCCCTCATCGATCGTAGCGCCGATGGCTATATCCCGGGTCGGATTGCTGTTGTCATCAGCAACGAGCCCAGGGCTTTGGGCGTGCAGCGCGCCGTCAGTGCGGGCATCGCCACCCGGGTCATCGATCATCGGGAGTTCCCTGACAGGGCCGCTTTTGAAAAGGCCATGGCCGACACCCTGGATGCCGCTCAGGTCGAATTGGTTTGCCTTGCCGGGTTCATGCGGGTGCTGACACCCTGGTTTGTGCGCCGCTATCAGGGTCGTCTGCTCAACATCCACCCTGCCCTGCTCCCGGCTTTTCCGGGTCTGCATGTGCAGGAAAAAGCCCTGACCTCCGGTGTGCGTTTCTCCGGAGCCACGGTCCATTTTGTCACGGAAGAGATAGATACCGGACCGATCGTCGCCCAGGCCGTGGTGCCCATTCTTCCCGGCGATGATGTTCCCACCCTCGCAAGCCGCATTCTTCGTCAGGAACATCGCCTATACCCTCTGGCTGTGCGCCTCTTCGCTCAAAAACGCCTGCTTTTGCACGGACGCCAGGTTGTCGTTGCCGACCATGCCGTCGATCCCGACGCAGCCCTGATCAACCCCCCCCTCGAACCCATCGCTTGACCTACCCCACCACCTGGATTCCACCCTATGGCAAGTATCGATGAAAAATTTTTGACGGCCAAACAATCCGCTGACCTGCTCGGGGTAACCTTGCCCACCATCCACGACTGGGTCAAAAGGGGAACCCTGCGCGCCTGGCGAACTCAAGGGGGACACAGACGCATCGCACAAAGTTCGATCGATGCCATCCTGCGGCAGCGTGAGCGCGAGCTCCAAGGGTTGCAAAAGGAAACCACCCTGGAGTTGCTCGTGGTGGAGGATGACCCGATCATGGTCACCTTCTACCAATCCATGCTCGGTTCCTGGAACTTCCCGATTTCACTCGTTGCGTGTTCCAATGGTTTTGAGGCGCTCATCTCCATCGGGCAAAAAAAGCCGGACGCCATCATTGCCGACCTGGCCATGCCGCATATGAATGGCTTTGAGATGATCCGCACCCTGCGGGAACGCAAGGATTTGCATGGGGTACTCATCATCGTCGTCACAGCCCTGGGCAACGACGACATCGCCCACCACGGTGGTCTGCTGGATAAAATCCTGGTCTTCAAAAAACCCCCACCCCTGCAACAATTGGAAGCGCTGTTGCGTGCCAAAGCCGACTCTTTACAAGTTGCCACCCCCTCAAACACTCCGTAATGCCGGGGCAACAGTTCCGGAGTTTTATTTGCAAGGGGTTCTTCCGCTGCAAACTCCAGAAAACCGCCAAGGTTAACATGTTTCGCGATGAGAACCAGCGTGTCACCAAAACAGGGTCCGTCAACAACGAAAACTGGCTGCACGATCCTCCTGGTGGACGACATGCGGGAAAACCACCTTTTGATGAAAGCCATCCTGCAAAAAACGCCCCACACCTTGTTCACGTCCAACAGCGGTCGACAGGCCCTCGACATCTTCCTCTCCACACATGTTGACCTGATCTTCATGGACATCATCATGCCGGATCTGGACGGGTACCGTTCAGCCTACATGATGCGTGGCATCGAAAACTCGGAGGGACGCCGCCGCACACCCATCGTTGCCCTGACCAGTGGGGATATCCCGAGAATCCAGGAAAAATCGCTCGCCGCCGGATATGATCTCGTCATCGCCAAACCGATAAAAAAAGAGCTGATATTCCACCTGATCGACCATTTCCACACCAATGGCGCCCCACCCAGTGGCGCCCCACATGAACATCCGGATTCAGCGGCACATGATCCGACCTTTGCAACACTCCAGCACCCTGTTCCGGAAAAGGAACCTCTGCCGGAACTCCCTTTGCGGGAGAGGATTTTTTGCAGCGCACATATTCCAGACCCGGGACATGCCATCGACCGGCATAAGCTTGCCACTCTCCAACGAGACCTTCGGGAACATGTCAAACCGCTCTTGGAGTCCTATGTAACATCCCTGCCGGTGAGCCTGCAAACGATTACCCGGGCGTGGCACCGGGCAGATTTCAAATCTCTTGCCCTCGTGGTCCATAACCTCAAAGGCTCAGCCTCCCTCATCGGGGCTGATCGATTGTTGAACCTCGCCGCCGACATGGAAAAAGTCGTCCACCTGGCCATCAAAAACTCTTCCGGAAATTCTGCCGAAAACGTGGATCTCCTGGAATTGTTGCTGCACGAAGGGGAGCGGGTGTTGCAAGAGATCCGGGAGTTCCTGTCCAAACCGACAAATCCCGTGGTCGCCTCGCGTTCAAAATAACCCGGTGTTGCATTCACCATAAAGTTGCGCTAGCTTTAGATTTCCCGTCACTATTCAGCACCCGGCATCGCAGACGTTTTCCCTTTCTTCCAAGCTCGAAAAAGGAACCTGAAGGCATGTCACTCGATTTGGCGCTCGCGCGCAAGAACATGGTGCAATCCCAGGTGGTCCCCCATATGGTGACCGATCCTGCTCTGCTTGCCGTCCTGCACACCCTCCCCAGGGAGCGGTTTCTGGATGCACCCTACCAACCGTTTGCCTATTCGGATTATCCGATCCCCCTCGGACCATCCGGGCGCATCTCCCTGCTTCCCATCCAGTTTGCCAAAATGATTCAGGCTCTGGCCTGCAACAAGGGAGAAAAGGTGTTGGTGGTCGGCGCGGGCACCGGCTACGAAGCCTCCCTTCTGGCAGGGATGGGCCTGCAAGTATTTGCTCTCGAATCCGATCCCGATCTGGCAGCTCAGGGGCAGAAAGCCACGACGGGGACATCCATCACCTGGAAAATCCGGGATCTCAAGGAGGGGTGTCCCGAGGATGCCCCCTTCGATGGCATCCTCTTCTGTGGGGCGGTTTCGGAAATCCCGGCCCCCTGCCGCCGACAGTTGGCGCACAGCGGCAACCTGGTGGCCATCGTTGGCCGCGCCCACAACCCGGTCATGCCCGTTAAGCGAATCTCTGGCAGCGGGGGTCCGGAAGAGACCCTCTTTGAAACCGTCGCCTCGCCTTTGCCAGGATTGGACCTTCCCGAACCGTTTGAGATTTGAGCCCGGGTGCGGTCGACGACCACCACGCAAGCCTTGATCAGGGCTTCGCCCCGAACCCCACCAGGACGCTGTCCTGGACCTGCCAGGGAGCCAGCCCCCTTGACCCCGATGCGTGGCCGGGCGCTTCATAGCTGCCATCGTTCTTCGGTAGCGCTGGCCGGGCACCTCTATTTTTTGGTCGCCGGGGCACTCGGTACGGTGGGGGACGTCCCGACGGGCTCCTTGGCCCCTGCGGTGGGGGGCGTCCCGACGGGTGCGGTGGATGCTGCGGGTACGGCGGGGGGTGTCCCGACGGGTGCGGTGGATGCGGCAGGTACGGCGGGGGGCGTCCCGACAGGCTCTTTGACCCCTGCGGTGGGGGGCGTCCCGACGGGTGCGGTGAGGGGCATCCCGACGGGCTCCTTGACCCCTTCGGCCTCTTCCATTTGCAGGGAGTTTTTCAGATCCTGCACGCACTGGGTCATATATTTTGCGTTTTCCGCAACCGGCACGGCATTCTCCTTGGCCAACTCCTGGCAGGCCTTGACCAACTCATCATCCGTTGGAAGATCCAGACTGGTGGCCGCAACCGCCGGCGCGACGCCCAGAAGGAGCGCCATCCCCAGGATAACAAGTACCCTGAAACAAATGGCCACGGTCATGACTCGCAGGGGCGCGTCCATGCTGATACCCTCGGGTTCAATGCGGTTTCTGGGGCGCGGTGGTCTGGGAAGTCGCATCCACCGGCGCTGCTGTTTTGGATCGGGTCGTCTCCGAGGCTGCCTTGTCTGGCGCAACCCCGACCTTTCCGGATCCAGAGGAGCTTGGTATCACCTTGATGGGCACGGTCACCACCGTGTCTCGCCCAGTCGCGCCAGAGACCACCCGGGCAGGCGCAACGACCGCCGCTCCTGGCCCCGATGCTCCAGGAACAGCTTTGCCAGGTGAGCCACCCGGCAATGCCAGACCGGGAACCTTGTCGTGCGTGATGATGCCCACCGGCTTGGCTCCGGACAAATCATCGTCCATATAAGGCGCACCGGCCTGCTCGGACGGATCAGCCTTTAAATCCTGCATGCATCGGGCCATGTAGGCGTTCAACTCAACCTTCGCAATATGATCATCTTCGGCAAATTTTTCGCAGGACATCCGTATGTCCATGTCGGACTCCGCATTGCCGGAAACCGGGGGAGATGACGGCGGCGCGGCGGGAGGTTGGGCCCAAGCTGTCCCCGTCGCCAGAGCCCCGAAAAACAACGTCGCCAAAATTTTTGCACGCATGCAGAAAGCTCCATGGGGAGAAACAATCTCTACCGGACAGACCCGGGATCCCGGAACAATAAATAGAGCCTGCAATCCTGTCAAGACAGCAGAAGCAACTCTTCCCGTTGCAAGGCCAGGATTCGATCCCGGTAGATGGCGGCTTGTTCAAACTCCATACTGGCGGAGGCTTCGCGCATGCGCGTTTCCAACCGTTTAATTTCCTTGGTTACTTCTGCGGGTGACAGGGTTCGTCGCACTTCGCTGGAGAGGGTTGCGGCACGCCCGGCGGGCGAGGCATCGGCATGGAATCCACTGCCGGGAATATCCGCCACCTCCCGGCGCACCGAAACCGGGGTGATGTCATGTTCCCGGTTGTAGCTCTCCTGGCGGGTACGGCGGCGGTTGGTCTCGGCCAGGGCACGATCGAGAGACCCTGTCATGCGATCGGCATAGAGGATCACCCGACCATCCACATTCCGGGCAGCGCGGCCAATGGTTTGAATCAGCGAGGTCTCGGAACGTAAAAAGCCCTCCTTGTCGGCATCGAGGATGGCGACCAAACCCACTTCCGGAATGTCCAACCCTTCCCGCAGCAAGTTGATCCCCACCAGAACGTGAAACTCTCCCAACCGCAACTGCCGAATCAGTTCAAGTCGTTCCAGAGTTTCGACATCGGAATGGAGGTAGCGCACGGCGACACCCATCTCCTTCAGATAGTCGGTAAGATCCTCGGCCATGCGTTTGGTCAGGGTGGTCACCAGGGTACGATATCCCTGCTCCTGGGTGACCCGGATCTCATGCAGCAGGTCATCCACCTGGTTTTCCACTGGCCTTATCAGGCAGGGGGGATCAACCAGGCCGGTGGGACGAATGATCTGTTCCACCACCTGGTTGCCACTGCGCTCCAATTCAAAAGCGGCAGGTGTGGCCGACAGATAGAAGGTTTGGGGACGCATGGCATCCCACTCTTCGAAAGTCAGTGGGCGGTTGTCCAAAGCCGATGGCAATCGAAAGCCGTGTTCGACCAGAGTCTCCTTGCGTGAGCGGTCTCCCCGGTACATGCCCCGCACCTGGGGTACGGTGACGTGACTCTCGTCAACGATCAACAGACCGTCCGCCGGCAGGTATTCCATCAGGGTGGGGGGTGGTTCGCCGGGGCGCCGTCCACTCAAAAAGCGGCTGTAGTTTTCAATGCCGCTGCAATATCCCACCTCCTGAAGCATCTCCAGATCGTAGCGGGTGCGGCTCTCCAGGCGCTGTGCTTCAAGAAGGCGGTTTTCCTTTTGGAACCACGCCAATCTTTCAGCCAACTCGGTTTTGATCCCCTCCATGGCCCGGAGGATGGTCTGCCGTCCGGTCACATAGTGGCTCGCCGGAAAAAGAGTCAAAAACGGCACATCCCGCAGCAACTGACCGGTCAGGGAGTCCACCTCCCGCATGCGGTCAATCTCGTCGCCAAACATTTCGATCCGCACGGCCACACTCTCTTCATGGGCCGGGAACACCTCGATGGTATCGCCACGCACCCGAAAAGTGCCACGCTGAAAATCCAGGTCGTTGCGCTGATACTGGATCTCCACCAGCTTGCGAATCAGATGCCGCTGCTCCCAGGCTTGACCGACGTTGAGGCTCAGGGCCATTTCCAGATAATCCTCTGGAGATCCCAGCCCATAAATGCAGGAAACCGAGGCCACGATGATGACATCCCGACGCGAAAGCAGGGCACGCGTCGCCGCATGCCGCAGGCGATCGATCTGTTCGTTGATGGCCGAATCCTTTTCGATGAAGGTATCTGTTTTTGGAACATAGGCTTCGGGCTGATAGTAGTCGTAATAGGAGACAAAATATTCCACGGCATTATGCGGAAAAAACCCTTTCATCTCGCCATAAAGCTGACCGGCCAGGGTCTTGTTGTGGGCCAGGAGCAGGGTAGGACGCTGAAGGTGCTGAATGACATGGGCCATGGTGAAGGTTTTGCCGGAACCCGTGACCCCCAGCAGGGTCATGTCGCGCCGACCCGCCCGCACACCAGCAACCAGCTCCCGGATGGCATGCGGCTGGTCACCCCGGGGTTCAAAATCACAAACCAACCGAAAAGGAGCATGGGTGACATCCCGCATGGTGAGACTCCGCAACCAGGGTATCGGCTATGCCCGCCGCAGCCCCCATTTTGCAGGACTTGCATAGGGGAGTGTAAACATTTTATAATGGTTCGTTTGTCCAAAATCTGCTGACAACCTTCCAAACGGAGTGACCCGCATGTCCGTATTGTCGTTGCGCGTGCAAAAGGTGAAACCATCCCCGACTCTGGCGGTCACGGCCAAAGCAAAAGAGTTGAAGGATCAAGGACGGGATGTGATCGGTCTGGGTTCCGGAGAACCTGATTTTGACACCCCGGACCACGTCAAGGAAGCGGCCATCGAGGCCATTCGCAAAGGCTTCACCAAGTATACCCCGGTCGCGGGCATTCCGGAACTGCGCAAAGCCATCATCCAAAAATTCAAACGGGACAACGGCCTGGAGTTCCGGCCCAACCAGGTGGTGGTCACCGTGGGGGGGAAGCAGGCCTTTTTCAATCTGGCGCAAGCCATGTTGAACCCAGGCGATCAGGTCATTATTCCGGCCCCTTACTGGGTCTCCTATCCGGACATGGTTCTCCTGGCCGACGGCGAGCCGGTGATCGTGGACACCACCGAAGAGGATGGTTTCAAGATGCGTCCGGCGGCATTGGACGCTGCCATCACGCCCCGCACCCGGCTGGTGGTGATCAACTCCCCTTCCAACCCCACCGGCGCGGCCTATACCCGGGATGAGCTGGCGGCGTTGGGAGAGGTGCTGTTGCGGCACCCCCATGTCTGGGTTGTCTCCGACGATATCTATGAAAAGATCATCTTCGGCGACTTTGTTTTTTCCACCATCGCCCAGGTGGTTCCCGGCCTGCAAAACCGGACCATCACCATGAACGGTGTCTCGAAGACCTACTCCATGACCGGCTGGCGCATCGGTTATGCCGCCGGACCCGTGGAGGTGATCCAGGCCATGGAGACCATTCAATCCCAGAGCACCTCCAATGCGACCTCCATCTCCCAGAAAGCCGCTTTGGCGGCCATCGAAGGGGATCAAAACTGCCTGCTCCCCATGGTGGAGGCCTTTCGGCAACGACGGGACTTTGTCGTCCAGCGTTTCAATGCCATTCCGGGGATGCACTGCCGCACGCCAGAGGGCTCCTTCTATGCTTATCCTTGTTTCTCCGGGCTCATTGGCCGACGCACCGAAACCGGCAAGGTGATCACCGACAGCAACGTGTTGTCGGAGTATCTGCTTGAAGGATTCGACGTAGCCGTGGTGGCCGGAGCCTCTTTCGGCAAGGATCCCTTTTTCCGGATCTCTTATGCCACCTCCATGGCCAATCTGGAAAAGGCCATGGCCCGCATCCAGAAAGCCGCCGAACGTTTGCAGGCCACCTGAAACAAGGCCATAATTATCCGGCGCCCGGCAACAAAAAAAACAACGATGCAACACCCCGGCATATCCAGGATCAGGTCGGCTGTGTCCGACCTGATCCTGCCGGGTCCATGGTGCTGACTTTGGCAAACAGGCAGCTGCGGGCAAAAGCCTCCCAAAACGGTCGGATGTTTTTCCCGGACAGGCAATCCTGCACGGTGGTTTTGCTGATCATCTGCACCTTGGACGAGCTGCGGTACATTTCCTTGACACTGACGATGGTATCAAAACGGGTCATGATGATGACGTTTTGCTGGATGTTACGTTCGTGCATCCGTTTGATGAGCTCCGTCCCAACCATACCAGGCAGATCAAAATCGGTTATGACCAGGTGATATTGTCTCTGGCTATATTTCAGCCACCCGGTGTTGCCATCGGCAGCCTCATCGATTCGAGCAAACTTCAGGGGAGTCATGATTTGCTCCACCACCTGGCGGCGGAAGGCAACATCGTCGTCCACATGGAGCAGCGTCATACCACTGGTTGTTTTGCTCAGAGTGTTCAGAAGCGCTGGATCCGGAAGAACGTTCGAACAGGTCAAGTGGATCGGTCTTCTCAACGATTGGCTCCTGGGCAAGAAAAGGATGTCCGCAAACCTGAAATTATGACAACTTTTCAGCGGACCTGGCATGGGTCGGATGATGAAGCATGGCGCGCCGACTCAGGACACTCCACGGGCAATGGAGCCAGCCCCCTGGACCCCGGTTCGTTGTCGGGTGTTGAACCACGACCTTCGGTCAAAAAAAGTTCAGGGCTCTCTTCCCCGGATGAATAGCCCCCAAAATAGCGGCCTGCGTAGCATTGGTCGCACCGGGGTGGGAAGAGGGCAATCCCCGCAAGGTGCGCACGGCAAACCAGGCAAAGGCCTGGGCCTCCAGGGCGTCTGGATCCACCCCCAGGTCACGGCTCGTCTGGATGGTGGTCACTGGCAGCAGATCGGCCAGATGCCGGACCAATTCGGGGTTGTGGGCGCCGCCACCACACAAGATCATGTTGTGCGGGGCCGGCGGTAACGTCGCGCAGGCAGCCCGGGCCACGGAAGCTGCCGTAAACCGGGTCAGGGTGGCAAATTGGTCCGGCACGGAGAGATGGGGAAATCGTTGTAAAAATTGGTCAAGAAAGGCAGGTCCAAACATCTCCTGACCAGTGGATTTGGGGAGAGGACGTTCCAGGTAGGGATGGCTCATGAGCCAAGCCAGAGCCTGCGCGTCGACCTGGCCGCTGGCAGCCCGACGCCCGTCCCGATCACACACCTCACGTCCGCCGGAAACCCTTGCGGCAAGATGGTCCAAAAGGGTGTTGGCTGGTCCGGTATCCCCCGCCAGCAGGGGTTTCTCCGGCGCAGCGTGCAAAGCGGTCAGATTGGCTATCCCTCCCAGATTGACGACGGCAACATGCCGACCAGGCTGATGGAACAGGCCTTGATGAAACAGAGGCGCCAGAGGGGCGCCCTCCCCTCCCCGGGCCATATCGGCAGGCCGAAAATCGGCAACGGTGGTGATGCCGGTGGCGGCGCTGATACGAAAAGGGTTGCCGATCTGGAGCGAAAAGAGCGGTGGACGATGCCGCACGGTTTGACCATGGCTCCCAATGACGGCGACCTGATCCGGCGTCACTCCCGCCACGACACACACCTCCAGGGCCGCCTGGGCAAACAAGTCACCCAGATCCCGATCAAGCTCACCCAGACGGTCGATCTCACCTGGACCAGGCTGTTGCAAGGCCAACACCCTTTGGCGAACTTCCGCTGGATAGGGATGGCTCTGGAAAGCCAGCAACCGGGGAGGCGATTCACCATCGGTTTGGATTAAAGCGGCGTCGATACCATCGGCGGAAGTTCCAGACATCAAGCCAATCGCCAGCCATGGAAGCTGCATGTCACACCTCGTCACCGAAAACGTCCTGCCATGAACGCGCATCGATCACCCGGTCAATCCACGCATCCAGGGTTTCGAGGTTGGCGGCAAGAACCTTTGCCTCAACCCAGGCAGGCAAGTCGGGAAAACGACTATCCAATGAACCTTTCATCAGCAACCTCCTCAAGCCAACGATGATCCGTTCAAACGCAACGGAGATCCTGAACAACCCGGCATGCTCGACTGTTTCGAACGCTTTTTTCCGCTCCTCCTGACGACTGGCAAAGCATTTCAAGGGGGCAGTGCCAGCAGGTTTTCGTCGTTGTCGACAGAGTCATCTCCAGATGACCTCGACACCGCTGGCCAACAACAGTACACCGAGGCTCTGCATAAGCCGTTGCTGGGAGAGGCCACACCCCTGTCGGCCACCGAACGGAATGGCGAGCAACCCCCCCAGAGTGATGGCCAAGAGCACTTCAGGAAGCATGATGCCCAGAGTGTCCGGTGGCAAAACCTCCTGGTGCCACCCGGCATTCACCAGACCCGTACTCCCGGCCAGGGTAAGAAAAAAACCTGTCACAGCTGTCGTTGCCACCGCCTGGTGTACGGCCACGCCGGTTACAAAGATCAACGTCGGCACGAGCAGAATGGTCCCCCCAATGCCAAACATGCCACCAAAAAATCCGATCCCCACCCCAAACAACCAACACAGCCACCCATCATCCTTCTGCATGCCACCCTGCCCGGTCGATGGCTCCGATGGTTCCAATCCTGCCTCGTTCTGATCGGGATCTCCATTTTCTTCGCTGTTTCCGACGGGGAGTTCCTGCAACATGCGCAGACCCATGGCCATCATGAGGAACGCCAACCCCGCCTCGATAAAGGTGCCCGGCAAAAAGGGCGCAAAAGACTCCCCAACGAGCAGACCCAGCAGGATGCCCGGGAAAAAATGGCGTACCAGATCCCAACGCACGAGGTCACGGCGATGGTAATAACCGGCCACAGCCAAGTCGATGATCACGGAGGTGGCGATCACATGGCCGACAGCGGTCTGCCAGGCCAAAAACGGGGCCAAACCATCCAGGTGGAAAAGCAGCAACAGGGCAGGTACCATGACCATGCCGCCACCCACACCGGAGAAGCCGGCAAAATACCCACCCAGCAGACCCACGACAACACTGCCAGGGACGAGAATGGACATAAGGTTGTTACTTCCCGCAGAATCGGAGTTGGTGAACCGTCTTCCTGACCGCCAGGCAAGACCACTTTAAACCGAATCATGGCAAAAAACAAAACCCCGCACACCACGCTGATCCCTGCGGCAGCCCGGGTGGCCCGCATGCTGCGCCGGGCCGGCCTGGCCCCTTATCCGGGTCTGATCGATCCCAAAGGGGGCAAGGGGGGCGCGTTCCGCATCAAGGTGACCAGCGATCCAGGGCGGATCCGCATTCGGGTGGCCGCAGGAGGCGTCCAGGAACTTTACCTGTATGGTTCGGTTTCCCTCGACAAAGTGGTCAGCATTCTGGTGGCCGAATTGGGTTCACAAGCCCTGGAGCAGGTGGGGGGAGGGTCCGCCCTCCCCGCACGGGTGTCGGGCAGGCAAGACAAGAGCCCGTAATTTTCAGCACCCACCAAAAAACGATTGAAAAACTGGGATGGAGGTCCAGGAGGAAGGGCTGCGCCCCAATGGCGCTTAGATAGCCGAGAAACATCATTTTTTCAACGCTAATCGTGCTTCACTCCTGGGTATTGTCAGTGGAGGGTATAGCTTTGGTCGCCTCTTAACCTCTCGTGGCTCCATCCGTCCTGGCCGATGACCTATTCGATGGTATGCGATGGCCTGCAACAGTTCGTCCACAAGCCGACTTTTCATGTCCCTCAAGGCTCGAACAATTTTTTCTCCAAAGGCGTTCAGGAGTTGGATTGCCCCTTTAAAGCTGATCGCATTCGGGGTAATCCCGCACCGATCAGCCGCCTGAGCCATGGTCGTGCGGATCAGGTTATAGGCCAATATGTGAACGCCTATCTCCTTTCTGACCATGTCTGGGCTTTTACCTCTCAAAATATCCATCTTCATGATTTGTTTTATGAATTTAAGATCTATTTCGACAGACCACCGCGCCTTGTACAACTCTGCCAGCTCTTTCCTGGTTACCTGATGAGGGTCAAGGAAGGTGGAAACCAAAACCCGACCTCCAACCTTGGTTTCCCGAATCGTTAACGTGGGGAGAATGGTTTCGTAGACGTTTTGATCCATCCAGTCAGGTCGTTCCGGTTTTTGCCATTCAACGACGTGATCCCGTTTGCCCAGCCACCGCCCTTTGCGAAAATCCACTTTGCGGCTTACATGGCTCTGGGTAACCATATCTACACCCGTAGCTGCGAGCGCAGCTATCAGAAAATATGAGCAATAATAACGATCTGCAAGCAACACATCACCTGTTTTCAAACATCCAAAAATCTGCCGAAGCAGTGCGTGTTCGCCGGTCCCCTTCCCTTTGTTGGGGCCTACAGCCACATCCAGTACTCCTCCCGTCGCCAAGGATATCAAGGCAACCAGTCTGGCCAGAGGAAACCCAATGCCTGGCTTTTGGCTGGCAGATTGGGGAAAATCTTTCTGGTTCTCAGGAGTATCAGGCATGGAAACCATTGAACCATCGGCTATAACAACCGTCCTCCCTTTCCACTGCCAATGGGCGGGCGTTTGGTCGTGCAGTTCAGTACCGGTTTTTCGTAACAGCTGTTCAATCAGTTCCTTGGGAAGCCTTTGGCGGGCCAGGCAGTACCCGCCTGTCCCTGGGGAACAAGGCGGTTTTC